>NZ_CAWUDP010000008.1:0-164475 GCF_963920835.1 Scytonema sp. PCC 10023 | reverse complement strand
TCCCCCTCATCCCCCTCATCCCCCTCATCTCCCTCACTCCCTCACTCCCTCACTCCCTCATCCCCCTCATCTCCCTCACTCCCTCACTCCCTCACTCCCTCATCCCCCTCATCCCCCTCATCTGCTCCCCGTATCTCTTCCTCTTCTTCCCAACTGACAGTCACTTCTGATATTTATACAAATTGGCAAACGGGATTTTGTGTCAGCTTCAAAATTATGAATCAGAGCAATGCTAAGGTTAAGGATTGGCTGCTGACATTTAATATGAAACAAGCTGCTATTAATAACTCTTGGAACGGTAACTTTAAACCACAGGGAGCGACGCAGTATGTTGTCACGCCTTTAGACTGGGGAAGGGTGGTTGAGCCAAATCAAGTACGCGACTTTGGTTTTTGTGCCAATAAACTTGGTTCAGACTACCAGCCGACCGAAGTAAGAGTCAACACTCAAAGGTAAAAAGAGTGAAGTAGCCGCAACCAAGCCTATTATGTGCGATTGGGCAAAGCGAGCGTGCCTTCGGCGATCGCTCAAATCTCCCATTTAATTTTAACCTCTGATAATTAATGCAACAGACCACTAATTTAGCGTCTCGGAACTGCGTAATGGCAACTTCAACCTATGACTGTTGCAGATGCTGCGGAAGTTAGCTTTACCTGATCACCAACTACAGAACTCTTATTTAACTACTGACATACCTTATGTGTGCGTGTTATCACTTACAATCGGCGAAGAATAACCTTAAATAAAGTTATCAATGACGTAGGGATATGAAGCAGCAATGCTGAAACTGACTGGTTATCAAATTATTGGGCAAATTTATGCAAGCGAGAAAACTTTGGTATATCGAGGAATAAAAGAACAAGACGAAAAACCAGTTGTCATTAAAGTCCTACGGCGTAGGTCTCCTAGCTTTCAAGAACTGTCAAAACTCCGCAATCAATATACGATTGCGGAAAAGCTCAACTTACAAGGTATCATCAAACCTTATAGTTTGGAACCGTACCAAAACAGTTATGCCTTAATTATGGAGGATTTTCCCGGGATCTCTCTTAAAGATTACATCAATCATATACAGTCGGCAAAATGCTTGCCTCTACAACAATTTTTCCACATCGCTGTTCAAATCGCCTCTATCTTACATGAGTTGTATCGTAACCGTGTCATTCACAAAGACATCAAACCTGCGAACATCCTAATTAATCCCACAACTCTTGAAATCAAACTTATTGACTTCGGTATTGCCTCTGTTCTGCCCAAAGAAGTTCAAATTCTTACTAATCCCAACGTTTTAGAAGGTACGCTGGCTTACATTTCTCCTGAACAAACAGGAAGAATGAACCGAGGTATCGACTACCGCACTGACTTTTATTCTCTTGGTGTCACATTCTTTGAACTTCTCACTGGACAGTTGCCTTTTACCACAACTGACCCAATGGAGTTAGTTTACTGCCATATTGCTAAACAACCACCAAATGTAAGCAGTATCAATCAGGGCGTTCCTTCAGTTGTGTCTGACATGATCAACTTACTCATGGCAAAAAACGCTGAAGATCGTTATCAGAGTGCTCAAGGACTAAAGTATGACTTAGAAGTGTGCTTGCAACAGTGGCAAGAAATAGGAAAAATCTTACCCTTCGAGTTAAAAAAACAGGATATTTGCGACCGTTTCTTAATTTCTCAAAAACTCTATGGTCGCAAATATGAAGTTGAAACCCTACTTGCTGCTTTTGAGAGAGTGATAAGCACGGGCATAACTGAAATGATACTAGTATCTGGTGTCCCTGGTGTGGGCAAGACAGCAGTGGTTAACGAAGTCCACAAAGCGATGGCACGGAGTGCCCGCTCCGCGAACGCCCAACAGCATAGTTACTTTATCCAAGGGAAATTTGACCAGTTGCAACGCGACATTCCCTTATCGGCATTGGTGCAAGCTTTTGAGGACTTAATCGGGCAACTCCTCAATGAAACTGATGCCGAAATGCAACAGTGGAAAGCCAAGATTTTATCAGCATTAGGTGAACAAGCTCAAGTCATTATTGATGTTATTCCCAAACTTGAACTTATTATTGGCAAACAACCAAACGTTGCTGAACTCTCTGGCACCGCTGCCCAAAATCGTTTCAATTTTTTATTCAAAAGATTTATCAAAATATTCACAACTGTTGAGCATCCCTTGGTTATCTTTCTGGATGACTTGCAATGGGCAGATGCAGCTTCTTTAAATTTTATTCAATTATTAATAACTCAGAACAATGTTAGTAACCAAAATATTACATTATCTTCTCACGATTTTGAAGAAACGAAAAGGGATGGCAAAACTAATGACGCTTTACTACTGATTGGTGCTTATCGAAATAACGAGGTTTCAAGAACACATCCGCTATATCTGACACTAAATGAGATTGAAAAAACAAAAGCAACGATAAATACTATTAACATAGAAGCTTTAAATCAGGCTGATTCAAACCGTCTCATTGCTGATACTTTCCGTTGCCCAGAAGCCGCGGCTATTCCTCTTAACCAAATGGTATTTGCCAAAACTAAAGGGAATCCCTTCTTTATTCATCAATTTCTTAAGTTTTTGGATGATGAAGAACTCATAAGTTTTAACCTTTATGTTGGTCATTTGCAGTGTGATATTGCTAAGGTAAAGGCATTAGCTTTAACGGATGATGTAGTCAACTTCATGGCTATTCAAATAGAGAAGTTGCCAAAACAGACTCAAGAAGTATTAAAAATTGCTGCCTGCATAGGAAACTCATTTGATTTACAAACTCTGAGTATTGTGCACCAAAAGTCTGTGGTAGATACAGCAGCTAACTTGTGGACTGCGTTAGTTGAAGGGCTAGTTTTACAAGAAATTGATAATTACAATTTATTTTTAAATAAGAAGAGTTCATTAAGAGTTATTTATAGTCAAGAACCTAAAAAAAATCAAAATCCTAATTTTAAATTACCCCAATACAAATTTGTACATGATCGAGTACAGCAAGCGGCTTATTCTCTGATTCCTGAATCTCAAAAACAATCAATCCACCTAAAAATTGGACGACTGCTGTTGAGTAAAATTCCAGTTGAAGAACGGGAAGAAAAGATTTTTGATTTGGTTAATCAGTTCAACATGGCGGTGGAATTAATCACCGAGCAAAGCGAGCGCGATGAGCTGGCAACGATGAATTTGATGGCTGGACGTAGAGCTTTGGCATCAACAGCGTATGCAACGGCAGCTAAATATTTAACAACTGGCATTCAATTTCTGTTTGGTGATAGTTGGGAGACGAACTATAACCTAACTTTAGCTTTGTATGAAAAAGCAGCAGAAGTGGCATACTTAGCTGGCAACTTTGAGCAGGCAGAGCAATTAACAAAGGTGGTATTGGCAACAGCGAAAACACTGCTGGAAAAAGTGAAAGTTTATGAAGTCAGGATTGAAACTTATAAAGCACAAAGTCGGGGTGCGGAAGCGATTACAACAGGGTTACAGGTGCTTAAATTACTTGGGATAGAATTTCCCGAACAACCAAACCAAAAAGATATTGAGATGGCGTTGCTAGAAACACACAGAAATTTGGCAGGAAGACAAATTGAGGACTTACTCGATTTGCCAAATATGACCGAGCCAACAAAACTGGCAGCAATGAAGCTCTTAGTGCGGCTCTTATCTATTACATATGTGAGTCATCCTCTACTTTTTATTTTAGTTGTGTTGAAACAGGTCAATACATCTCTTAATTATGGAAATTGTCCTGCTTCTGCTTTGTCTTATGCGACTTACGCAATTATTATTTGTAAGATTTCGGGAGATATTAGTTACAGCTATTGCTTGGGTCAACTGGCATTAAAATTGTTAGCATTATTCAATACGAAAGAGTTGAAACCAATTGTATTTTATGCAGTTAATAATTTTACAATACATTGGAAATTACATATACGAGAAAGTTTAAAAAACTTTTTAGAAGCTTATTCTATAGGTTTAGAAATTGGAGATTTGGAGCAAGCTGCCTACTCAGTAGCTGTATACTCGGAACATTTATTCTGGGGAGGAAAGGAGATAGCAGGGCTGGAATTGGAGATAGCAAGCTATCAGAAGGAAATTGCTAAACTCAACCAAGAAATACCACTTCAGACTAATGCAATCAACTGGCAGACAGTCTTAAATTTGCTAGGACGTTGTGAAAAGCCATGCAGTTTAAGTGGTGAAGCATACGAAGAAAAGATTATGCTCCCACTGCTTCAGCAGGTCAATAACAAAATCGCCATTTTCTACCTCCATCTAAACAAATTATTTCTCTGTTATTTGTTTCAGGATTACCAGCAAGCATGGCAATATGCGAGATTAGCGGAAGATGATTTAGATGTAGTTGCAGCCAAGTTTGTTTTTGCTATCTTCTATTTTTATAGTTCTCTAACAATGTTAGCTGTCTATCCTGAGGCTATTCAATGTGAACAAAAAGAAATTTTAGAGAAGGTATCAGCAAATCAAGAAAGGATGAAACAATGGGCAGAGCACGCCCCAATGAATTTTTTACATAAATATTACTTGGTAGAAGCAGAGCGACATCGAGTTCTAGCTAACAATTTAGAGGCAATGGAATTGTACGATCGCGCCATTGCCCTAGCCAAAGAACACGAGTACATTAATGAAGAAGCTCTTGCTAACGACCTTGCTGCTAAGTTCTACCTAGAATGGGGCAAACAGAAGATTGCTCAAACCTACCTTACTGATGCCTACACTGGCTACGTTCGCTGGGGAGCATCAGCCAAAGTTGACGACTTGGAAAAACGCTATCCCCAATTACTTGCCCCGATTCTCCAGCAAGAACAACCTACCCCTCATCCTAGAGAGAATAGCACGCCTGACAATACCACATCTCCATCTATTAATAGTACTAACGAAACTGTCATTGGCTGTAGTACGAGCATTTCAGACTCTCTGGATTTGGCATCTGCAATCAAAGTTTCTCAAGCATTGTCTGGGGAAATTGAGCTTGAGGAACTGCTTTCCACCTTAATGCAAGTCGTGATGGAAAACGCCGGTGCTTCTAAGTGCGCTGTGATTTTGAGCGATGGTGATCATTTACGCTTAAGCGTCACCGCAGTCAGTTCCAGTTCAGATAATGCTCGCACTTGCACGGCATTGCGATCAATTCCTCTAGAGTCAAGCGAAGATGTTCCGATAACTTTGATTAACTACGTCAAGCGCACGCAGGAAATCTTGGTCATTGATGATGCAACGGCTGTTACTTCTTTCGCAAGTGATGGGTATATTATCCGCGAGCAACCCAAGAGTCTCTTGTGTATCCCAATTATCAATAGGGGCAAATTCCTTGGCATTCTTTACTTAGAAAATAATTTAGCGACGGCAGCATTTACAGGCGATCGCCTCGAACTCCTCAAACTGATTACCACCCAAGCGGCAATTTCTCTAGAAAATGCAATACTTTACCAAAATTTGGCACAAGCAAATGAACGTTTGGAAGAATACAGCCGTACTCTGGAGGCGAAAGTTAACCAAAGAACGCAGGAATTTAACGAAAAAAATCAATGCTTGAAGCAAGCCCTAGAAGAGTTACAAAACGCCCAAATTCAATTGATTCAAACTGAAAAAATGTCGAGTTTGGGGCAAATGGTAGCGGGAATTGCTCATGAAATCAATAACCCTATTAACTTTATTCATGGCAATGTCATTTATGCTTATGAATATGTAAAGGGCTTGCTAGATTTGATTGCTATTTATCAGCAGGAATACCCCAATCCTTCTCCTCAAGTACAGAAAAAAGCTTTTGAAATTGACCTAGATTTCCTAGTAGAAGACTTGCCAAAGCTTTTGGATTCTATGAATGTTGGTACCACACGGATCCGCAATATTATTCTGGGCTTACGTAACTTCTCTCATTTGGATCAAGCAGAAATGAAATCTGTAGATATTCATGAGGGAATTGAGAATACCTTAATGATTTTGCAGCACCGACTCAAAAGCAAGGACGAGTATCCTGAGATTGAAATCATCAAAAAATACGGACAACTGCCTAAAATCACTTGTTACCCAGGTCAGCTTAATCAAGTGTTTATGAATATTCTAAGTAATGCAATTGATGCGCTGCAATTAAGGATTACGGACTGGGAACTAGGGACTGGGAATACCCAATCCCCAATCCCTACGATTTGCATTCGCACTGAAGTAGCAGATTGCAATACTGTGAGGATTCGGATTGCTGATAACGGTTCTGGGATGACTCAGGAAGTGCGGCAAAAAATATTTGACCCATTTTTTACCACTAAGCCGATAGGAAGTGGCATGGGATTGGGGTTGTCTATTAGCTACCAGATTGTGGTGGACAAACACAAGGGACAGCTCATTTGTGATTCTATTCCAGGACAGGGGACGGAGTTTATTATCCAGATACCTAATGTAGCAGCGATGAGAGTTGATTTTTGACACTCCCCGGTCTAAAGACGCGGGGATTCTTAAGACATCACTATCTTAATATCCTGATTACTCAGGTTCCCAGGCTCAACACGTTTGCCACGAGGGCGTGCTGATGTCTCCTTACGATTTTTCGGGCGTCTCAGTTCCGAGGAGTCCCCCCGTACTATAGAAAATGCTCTATCTCTAATAGTTTTAGCAGCGCCAATATCCGCATGAGTCATGTATCCACATTGAGAGCAAATGAATTTCTCACCGTCACGATTAGACTGATCAATATGTCCACAATTACGGCATTTTTGGCTAGAGTACTTAGGATTAACTTTAATTACAACTTTTCCTTGCTTTGCAGCCAGATACTCAATCTTTAAAATCAATTCACTCCAACTTGCATCAGAGATAGAACGGTTTAAACCTTTCTTTCTTGATTGTCCATTTTTTAGGAATCTTCCAGTCTTCTCATCCACCTTTGGCTTACATCGACACTTCATTCCAGAAACATTAAGGTTTTCCACCGCAATAGCATCAACGTTTCTAGAAACAATTTTATTAGCTGTTCTCCATTGGTAGCAGTAGCGCTTATCAGCGATTTTTTTGTGCAACAATCCTACTTTCTTAGCAGTTTTCTTGCGATTCTTGCTACCTTTCACCTTTTTACTAACACGTCTTTGTCTGATTTTTAAAGTACGTTTAGCCTTTTTATTGCTTGCAAACTTAGGATTTTCAATCTGGTAGTTGTCAGAAAGATGAACTAATTTTGTTATGCCTAAGTCACAACCAATTATTTTGTTAACGTTGGTTAAAGGTTTAACAACGTTATCTGGTACTGCTTTGTCTTCAATTCTAATAGAAACATACCAACCATCTTGACGCTCGCGAATGGTAGCAGCTTTAATCGTGAAGCCGCTAGGTATTGGGCGGGAATCGTAAAAACGCATCCATCCCAACTTTGGTAAATAGATTTTGCTACTTTGAACCTTCACACCCATTGCATACGTGAAAGATGTGAAGTTAGAACGACATTTGAATTTAGGGAATCCATGCCCGTCAAAAAAGTTTTTGTACGCAACATCAAGACGTTTTACGTTTTGCTGTAACACTGTAGAATCTATTTCAGCATACCAGGGTCTAGCTTTCTTCAATTCTGGTAGTGCTGTAATTTGGATATCGCCAGCGCCACGTCTAGGATTATTCTGCTTAGAATCTTTCCAAGGTTCGCCCGTTGCCCCATTCTTGCTAACAAAACACGTTAATGGACTGCGATACGCTTTAGTTCTGATATCACAATACTCACCCTGAATGTATTGTTGTGCGTATTGAGTTAACCTGTCATTTAAGCACCAGTTGTAATGACTTCTAAGCATATCAACCCAACCAGCCATTTTAGATTGTTGAGTAATATTAGGACGCAACTTGTACACATAGTTTGTTAGCAAGACTTTATCACCCCCTTTATTTATGTCGTGTACAATACGACTATAACACAAAAAGAGGTTGTGATGCCTAGAAAAAAGATTTATGGAGAAAAGAAAACTAAGTTAACCTTAACTTTAACTCAAACAGCTAAGGACTGGCTTGAAAGCAAGCAAACTGAATTAAAAGCTAATAGCTTATCAGATACCATTGAGAGAATGGCAAGAGAAAATATCACGCGTTAGCAAAGCCTACGTTGTGGCTTTCATCTCCGGTAAGACAGCACGGAATACAGCGCTGTGCGCCTGTTCCTCCGGAGTTTTCAGCCTACCCTTTATAAAAGTGCGATAAAAGGTCAAGGCTTGCGTCCGCTTACAATAAAAGCAGTCAGAGCGCTAAAGAAACGCCCAGCTCGGTCAGATGCCTCTAGGTCGCCCAACCACCTAACTGACTCTGCTTTTGATACTATGCCAGCCTCTTGCGCTAGTGCTACGGCTTGGGAAAAATGAAAGATTTCATTGGCTAAAGAATATTTTGTGAGTGTAAAGGTGTCAATATTGATCGCAATATCTATTAGCCCTAACTCGTTAAACAGAGCAGGTAATTGGCGTCCAATCCAGCCACTGTTAAGGGTATCGCACCAGAAGTTTAGAATTTTGCGGGTCAAGCTTCGGTCAGGTGCATCTAGTAATAGTGTTTCCCAATCAGGTTCTTGGACTACAATTCGCCCTCCCGGTCGAGTTACACGGATCATTTCAGCTAGTGCCTTTCGAGGATATGCTAAGTATTGAAAAATTCGTTCTGCTCGGCAAGCGTCGAAGGTATTGTTTGAGAAGCTAAGGTTATGAGCATCACCTAGAAGATATTCTACCGATAGATTCAATCCCTTAGTTCGATTGACAGCCTCAGCAATCATGGTCTGACTACTATCCACGCCCACAGCCTGACCTGTGTTCCCGACCACTTGCGCCAGTGTCCGGATATCATCACCAGTTCCACAGCCGACATCCAAAATGCGATCGCCTGGTTGTAATTCTAGACGAGCAAAGGCTCGGCTTTTGTAAGCCTTAATCCATTCCATCTCGTTGAGAGTGTCTAGATAACTTACAAAGTATGTTGGCTTGTTGCTGCGATCAACTTGAGTAAAATCAATCAGGCTTTGCTTGACCATATTATTCACACACTAATAATCTATTCCAAATAATTTTCTTTTGCAGCTTTGGGAAGAAGAAAATTTCAATTGACTGCACTCTAGGAAAGGCGCATAATTTCTCATTAGAACTCTTGCACTCATTCTGGTTGAAAGATATTTGGAACCACTCATGGAACACAGATGCACACAGATCAATCATCTGTAGTTTTTTTCATAAGAGGATGTCTGAGAAGTCAAAAATGTCATGCTGTCGCTGCGTGCCTCCTCGCTCTGCGAGGCACGCAGCGCCAGCGCAGTGAACGCACTCGCGTTCAGAATGACAAAATATACCTTCCTTAAAGTTTTCAGACATCCTCTAAACATTGACCTTTTTTGAATTCAAAGTTCACGCGTTCACGCGTTCAATCCGGAAGAATAATTTTGAATTGATTAATTCTGGGTACAAGCCCCCACCATGCGGATGCAGATTTGGTGGTCAATAAGACAGTGGCGGTACACCCGCTCCCACTAATTAAATTTTGAACGCGTGAATTTTGAATTTTGAATGTTTGAGAAGCGAGTGACGAGTGCACTCTTGTTTATTGAAATTTTCAATGGATTGGCTATGCAAAGACTCTTGGTCGCTCAACCCTGCTCATTTCTATAAATAATTGCTCCTTCAAGAGCTTTTTGGAGATTACCAGGAGTTCGTTCATCCCTTCTGTGAAAGCTTCAAAAACTTTTTCAACTATCTCAAAAGCTTGCTCTCTAAGTTCCTCTGTCAGTTGTATACTCTCAATGAATTGCTTTATATCATCTGTTCCTACAGGATGACCTGTTTCTACAGCAAAATGAAATTTTCCAAAGTAACGGTATTCTTGCTTCGTACTCTGTTGGAGTTCTTCAGCGACTTTTGCAGTCACAGATAAAGCAACATTTCCTGTGGCTTCAATTGCCTCAATTGCTGCTAAAACCACCACAGGTTCTGCTTTAAATATACATTGAGAGATTGTATGACATATCTGTCTTACTTTCAGGTTCTCTTTACTCCAAAGAAAACTCAAAGCATCGTTATATTTTAAGTATTTATTCAAATTAAGTTTTTCCATGTCTTCCAAAAACCACTCACAGTGACGATCATCTTCATAGGTATGCCTATTAATGATTTCTTGAATTTTGTCAGTGGCTGGTTCTTTTCTGAGACTATATTGGTTAAGTTCAGCAAAATTCATTGCAAAAGGCGCAAAAAAAGGAGCCCAAACTAGCCTTTTTTGCGGAGGCATACTTTTGTCTTGTAGAAACTGAAAGAACGGTAACTGGGCAAATTCTTGCTTCCTTTTTTCAATCAATGCAAGGACTTCTTTCATTTTCGGGAACCCACATTTAAGAATTGAACTCGTGACAAAATTGAGCTGTTAGAGCACGCTTAACAAACTGACACAATCAAACCTAGTGATGTAGTTTTGAAATTAACTACACAGTTTTGAAATAAGATTTCAAGTCAGTATTTGTGGTGTAGAACACAATTTTATTTGCTCACGTTTTATTATTAGTGATGATTATTGCCTCTTGTAATCAAAAAACGTATGCGTAAATATCTGGATTTATAAATATTGACTAAAAGAAAAAAGACATAGTTACTTTCACTACTAAACAATGCAGAGAGAGTAGGACAAGCTTTAGCCCGTTTATTGGTGATATCTGAGTAATTGACAGTATAAAACAGAGGAACAGCTTATTAGTTTGATCTACTCAGCCTTACATCAAATTTCTAAGGCTTTACATACCAATGATAGTAATGAAAGATATAACTGTTAAGTTTTGATAAAGTTATTGTAAAAATATTGTTAAATTTCTCAATATATTTAAGTATTTACTAAAACTTTAATTTTCAATATATTTACTTAAATGTTATGGTTTTCTGACATTCTTGACATCATAGAATATCTTCCTTGCCTCGTTTGGGACAAATCACCCAGTACCTAACCGCATTTTCCCTTGAAAAGGAAATGCAAGTTTTGGCACAAATCTTAGCTAAAAAAGAAAATAGTTAAAAAATACTGAAATATGTATTTAATCACAGATGACTTTATGGAGGATGAAGAGTAAAAGTCTGATGCTGATAGCGAATTCCACCCAACTATGCTCTTTCTCAGGAAAAACTAGAGCTTTTCAAGGTTTTCAAGAAATTATCCAAGGTAAAAAAAAACCTCACCCCGCTTAAGGTATCCCTCTCCTGTATTCGGGAGAGGGGTAGGGGGTGAGGGAACTGATTATAGGTAATTCAGTGGACTAGATATTACTCATCGTCTTCGTCGTAATCGTCGTCTTCCTCGTATTCGTCTTCTACGAGGTCATCGATGTCACTGTCACCAGAAGGAAGAATAAAATCATCCTCATCCAAAATCGATTTATCTGGACTACGTCTGGTACCAAATCCATCGCCGCCAAGCGTGGGAGTATCTAATTGGTAACTCCGGGCTGTGCGGTCATCCAGCACCATATCGAGTGGATCGTCAACTTCATCCAAGACACTGCTACTGACATCAACAGCATAGTCATCGATGGGACCAGTTTCTTCATAAGCATTAAACCCAGTGCCGGCAGGAATTAGTCGTCCAATAATCACGTTTTCCTTCAAGCCGCGCAACCAGTCGGATTTACCTTCAATTGCAGCCTCAGTCAAGACGCGTGTTGTTTCTTGGAAAGATGCAGCGGAAATAAAGCTATCGGTGTTCAGCGATGCTTTGGTAATACCCAACAGGACTGGGGTGTACTGCGCCCGCGCACCACCAGTGATTGCCATTGCTTCGTTCACCTGTTCGACTTGGCGTAACTCTACCAATTCTCCAGGGAGCATGGTGGTGTCACCACCATCATCTATCCGGACTTTATTGGTCATCTGACGGACAATCACTTCGATGTGTTTATCAGCAATATCAATACCTTGGGACTGATACACCGATTGCACTTCGTTCACCAAGAACGTTTGTACTTTTTGCAAGGCATGGCTAGCACAGGCATAAACTCCTTCTTCAGAACCTAGGTTGAAGAAGATTTCCAAAATTTCATGGGGATTAGAAGGACCATCAGTTAATGTTTGTCCTGCTGTGATTTGCGATCCATCTGGGACGATCAAGTTTTGTCCTGGTCCAAGAGGATAGTCTGTGACTACGCCATTGGACTCGATGATTTTGATTGCGATCGCTTCATCGCCATCACCGTAAACAACCTTGACTTCACCACTACGACGTGCTAAAATACACGCTTCTTTTGGCTTACGAGCCTCAAGGAGTTCCTCAATCCTGGGCAAACCTTGAATGATGTCTCCAGTCTTGGCGCGTTCAAATACTAGCAACACCAAGTTATCACCACGCTGTACCAAATCGCCATCGTCTACCTGCAACACAGCGCCTCCACTGACGCGATAGGGACGACCAACGCGGAGTGTGACCGAGTAATTCACAGTAGTGAGTGCTGATTCCTCAGAAGGCGGAACTTCTCCTTGTGCCTTCTCCACTTTTCCTTCGCCTTTCTGCACTGCCACGATTTGCCCAGATTCTTCGGCAAAGACTCCAGGGGCAATTTCTACACCCTCTACGATCAAGTCACCGACTTTAACCTTGGGTGGAGCGCTTAGATCCATCTTAACGACATCATTATGGCGCAACACTAAGCAGCGCCGAACTGCCTCAGTTCCTTTTTGGACGCCCCGCACGATACCCCCTTCTTTACACAAGATTTGGGTACGTGCGATTACGGCACCGGGTGCAATTGTTTGTCCATCTTCTACTTCCAGGCTTGTTTGGGTACTGCCTTGGGTAGCATCAGCGGATATATCCCGACGCAGCACTAACGATTCCAAAATGACCAGCTGCAAGCGCTGAATTTCTGGGTCATCGGCATCCGGTACCAATTCAATATCCGCTGCCAAAGGGGAAGCATTGTGGTCTTGTTCGCCTTCCTGCTCAATTTCCAACACCAGTTGGGTTCGTAGCAGTTCCACACCTTCAACAGTCTTAACGCGTTCTGAGTCTTTGTAAGGCAGACGCTGCACTGCCCGCAGTTGAATCGAACGACCTGTTTGTTGACTCACTGATGTGGTTGATGGCACATCAGGATTGTTAGGTACAGCAAACTCAACGACCGGACGGGTCAACAGTGCTGGACCTTCTGGTGATTCCACATACTCGATGTAGCGCAACTCTGTGGCGACTTGCCCTAACAATTCCTCACCAGGTTGAATAAAGGTGCCATCTTTGCCCATCACTGCTTCTGGATCGTCCACCATCAGCAGTTCCCCTGGCTTAATCACCACTTCGCGCAGAATGTCGTTTTTCTGGGTGACTTCTATGACGCCGCTGTTTTGGCAGAAGATATCCTTGACGACTTCGGTGCCAGCTTCGACAAACTGACCGTCTTCTACCATTAGCAGGGAGATATCTTTATTCACTTCGTGGGTTTCTTCAGGAATCCACAGCAGGGTACCTCCCTGTACCACCTCGTAACCCTGCTTTGCCTTGCCTTTTTTCTGGACTTCCACAGCAGCGTATTTCAGCAATCCACCGGTGGTTGTGCGATAGCGGTCATCAATCAACTCGGCTACCACTTGACCATTTTGCACTTTTGTGCCTGGAGTGGCTCTGAGGTTGAAGACTTGGTTGTTTCCAGTAGTGACTAAGTAGTTGTTGCGACCTTGAGCGGTTTGCGCGGTCACTGTTGCTTGGTCTAGAACCACAGAAGCAGTGATAATCTCAATTTCCCGCGTTCCTTTGCCTGGGGTAGCTTCGGGTAAGCGGACAACACCACCGTGCAAAGTCGTTAACTTGGTTTCTGCTAAAACACCGTTGGAATCTATGGTGTCACCATTGTTGACCACCAATTCTGCTCCTGGGGGTAAGTTATAAACTTCCCCTGACAGAATCCAAATCAATCCACCCCGGGCTGCTGTTGTCGTGGTGTTACCTTGACGGTCAGTTTTTTGTTCTGGTACGACATCCGCAAACCTGACTTCTCCTGCTAAGTCAGAGGCGACATCTTTAACCGCTTTTTCTGTATTGACACGAGTTGTTCGTCCACCGATCGCCACCTCAGCAAACAGCTGACCCTTCTTAATCTTTTGCCCATCAACAACGTATAGTGTTGAACCTTGGGTAACAGGAATTTCTTGAGTCGTTGACGAGCCAGCGTTGTCTGCTATTTCTAAAGTAATGCTGCCATTGGCTTCTACATACAAAGCGTCTTCCCCGTGGCGGGTGCGGTAAGCCCTTGTCCGCAATTTACGTGGCAAGCGAACGGTACCATCGGATTCAGCGCGTACTTGTCTTGCAACTTCACCAGAGAAGACACCACCTGTGTGGAAGGTACGCATTGTCAGCTGGGTACCCGGTTCACCGATACTTTGTGCCGCGATGATCCCCACAGCTTCGCCGAGATCGACCATTTTGGCGTGTGCCAAACTCCAGCCATAGCAGTGTTGGCAGACAGATCGTGCGGCTTCACAAGTGAGGGGCGATCGCACGACAACTTCTTGGACTCCCGACTTTTCAATTTCCTTTGCCAGATCATCGGAAACCGGGCTATTGCGTGGTGCGATAACTTCTTTTGTCTTGGGATGCACCACATCCTCTGCAATAACTCGTCCCAGCAACCTTGTGCCCAGCTTAATCAAGGTTTTCTCACCTTCTGTCATTGCCTGCAAGGGAATTCCCCTAGTGGTACCGCAGTCAAATTCCCGAATAATCACATCCTGCGATACGTCCACCAAGCGGCGGGTGAGATAACCAGAGTCAGCCGTCCGCAAGGCTGTGTCTACGAGACCTTTTCTCGCACCGTAAGAAGAAATAATGTATTCTGTTACGGTGAGTCCTTCGCGGAAGTTTGTTTTGATCGGCTGGTCAATAATTTCCCCTTGGGGATCTGCCATCAGTCCCCGCATTCCCACCAATTGGCGCACCTGGGAGATGTTACCCCTTGCTCCAGAGAATGCCATCATGTATACAGAGTTGAGGGGGTTAGTCTTCTTGAAGTGGCTAACTACCTCATCTTTCAGGGCTTCAGAAGTTCCGTTCCAAGTATCAATCACTTTCTGGAATCGCTCAACTTCGGTAATTTCTCCGCGTTGGTAGCGTTCTTCAGTGGCACGAATTTCTGCTTCCGCAGCTTCTAGCAATGCTCGTTTGGAAGGAGGAACCATCAAATCATCCACACTGATGGAAACCCCTGCTTTGGTAGCGTAGCGGAATCCCAACTCTTTTAATTTGTCGGCCATCACTGCGGTTCGCGCCGTGCCATAATGCGTGAACGACCAAGATATTAGGTTCCTCAGTTGACCTTTGTCAACAATGCGGTTCCTAAAAATCATTTTTTCATTAGTCATTAGTCAACAGTCCTTAGTCAATAGGGGAAGAACAAAGAGTGAAGAATGAAGAAAGAAGATTTTTATTTCTTCTTTCTTGTTTCTTTTTTCTTCTCTCTTTAACTGGCGATCGCTTCTTGAATCGCGTTATTGTAAATTACGCGACCGGGAGTTGTACGTACATACTGAGACATCATGTTTCCCTGAGCATCTTCTCTGACTCGGCGGAACTTATACAGCAAAGTCCGGGTACCATCGTCATTTGGTATCACTTCAACCGGTTCTGTATCTGGTTCAGGTGACTCTACTTCGCCGTCGTAACGCACGTAGATATACGCATGTAGGTCGACTTGCTGCTGCTCATAAGCCATAATCACATCATTAAGAGAAGCAAAGTAGCGCCCTGCGCCTTTTGTCGCATTGGGATTTTCTGCGGTTAAGTAATACGCCCCTAACACCATGTCTTGGCTAGGTGTAATGATTGGTCTACCAGTCGCTGGTGACAAAATGTTGTTAGACGCCAGCATCAGTAACCGCGCTTCTGCTTGAGATTCCAAAGATAACGGTACGTGTACCGCCATTTGGTCGCCGTCAAAGTCAGCGTTAAATGCTGGACAAACGAGTGGGTGCAGTTGAATTGCTCTACCTTCCACCAAAATTGGCTCAAAAGATTGAATACCCAAACGGTGTAGTGTCGGCGCACGGTTGAGTAAAACTGGGTGTCCTTCAATCACTTCTTCCAGAACATCCCAGACACTCGGATCAGAGCGAGATATCAGCTTTTTCGCGGCTTTGATATTATTCACCATGCCGCTGCGAATCAGTCGGTTGATGACAAACGGTTGAAATAGCTCAATTGCCATTTCTCGTGGCAAACCGCACTGGTGGATGTTCAGTTTTGGTCCCACCACAATTACGGAACGTCCGGAGTAGTCAACCCGTTTACCGAGCAAGTTTTGCCGGAAACGTCCTTGTTTCCCTTCAATAATGTCTGACAAAGACTTCAGCGGTCGGTTGTTTGCCCCAACTACGGTTCGTCCTCGACGACCGTTGTCAATTAAAGCATCCACTGCTTCTTGCAGCATCCGCTTTTCGTTACGAACAATAATCTCGGGAGCCAAAATTTCTTGCAGGCGAGCAAGACGGTTGTTGCGGTTTATCACCCGGCGATACAAATCGTTCAAATCGCTTGTGGCAAATCGTCCACCGTCTAACTGCACCATCGGGCGCAAGTCTGGAGGAATCACGGGGATCACGGTCATCACCATCCATTCTGGTTTAGAACCTGTGGCGACGAAGTTGTCAATCACCCGCAGCCGCTTAATCAGCTTCGCCCGCTTTTGACCTTTGGCGGTTGTAATTTCTTCACGCAAAGATTCGGCTTCTTGCTCTAAGTTGATATCAGCCAGCAAGCGCAACAAGGCTTCTGCACCAATACCGACTTCTACCCCTTGAAGCGTAGAATCTTCGCTATAAATTTGGTCTTCAATTTCCAGCCACTGGTCTTCACTCAGCAACTGTTTGTAAGTTAAGGTTTCAGCATTGCCAGGACTAAGAACAACATAGGAATTGAAATAAACAATTTGCTCCACATCCCGCAAAGGCATATCCAACAGGATGGAGATATAGCTGGGAATGCCCTTGAGATACCAAACGTGAGCGACTGGTGCGGCGAGTTTGATGTAGCCCATGCGGTGGCGGCGTACTCGCGATTCCGTGACTTCCACACCACAGCGTTCGCAGACAATACCTCTGTGACGTACTCTTTTATACTTGCCACAATGGCATTCCCAATCTTTAGCTGGTCCAAAGATGCGCTCGCAGAACAAGCCATCCATCTCTGGTTTTAAAGTACGATAATTTATCGTCTCTGGCTTTGTGACTTCACCGACTACCTGACCGTTAGGTAAAGTTCTCTCACCCCAGATGCGAATGCGTTCTGGTGATGCCAAGCCGATTTTAACGTAGTCAAACTGATTATTCTGGGCTGATCTCATCTTTGCCTATACTGTGTTCTAGGTTATAACTTCTAAGGAACACGGGCTATAAAGACCGTGTTGGTGTGAGGAGTATTCAGTTTTCGTTCTTTGAGTAAAAAGAGGTATTGGCATGAAGGGAGATGAGGGGAGATAAATCAATTCAAAATTCAAAATAAGAACTATCTCCCTCATCTTCCTCATCTTCCTCATCTTTTCCTACTCTTCCTCATCAAGTGACTCACGGGACAAGGATTCATAGGTGGGACGTGGAGGCGTACGACGGTTTCCTTGGTCTGCCATCAAATCGACTTCGACATCTAAAGAACTTCCGTCTGCCTGTGTCTCTACCTTGTGTACAGCAATATCTAAGCCTAGAGATTGCAGTTCTCGCATCAACACTTTGAAGGATTCTGGTGTTCCAGGTCTAGGAATTGCCTTACCTTTGACGATCGCATTGAGGGCTTCATTTCGTCCTTGCATATCGTCTGATTTGACGGTGAGCAACTCCTGCAAGGTGTAAGCAGCACCAAAGGCTTCCAATGCCCACACCTCCATTTCACCGAACCGCTGACCACCTTGCTGTGCTTTACCACCCAAGGGCTGCTGGGTAACAAGTGAGTATGGACCTGTAGAACGGGCGTGGATCTTGTCGTCCACCAAGTGAACCAGCTTCAGCATATAAGCCACACCTACAGTGACTGGTCGGTCAAAGGGTTCGCCGGTACGACCGTCGTACACCATGATTTTGCCAGAGTCATCCGGGTTATAGACCCAGTCTTTGCCTGTTTCGTCTCGTGCTTCTTGCAACTTACCATGCACTATGCTTCGAGATGACTCTTCGCCGTACATTTCGTCAAATGGAGTCAGTTTAAACCGGACTCCCAGGGTATGAGCAGCCCAACCCAACAGACACTCAAACACTTGTCCAACGTTCATCCGGCTAGGTACGCCCAACGGGTTAAGGACGATGTCCACTGGTGAACCATCTGGCAAGTACGGCATATCTTCCATTGGTAAGATTTTGGAAATAATTCCTTTATTTCCGTGGCGTCCTGCCATTTTGTCGCCGACTTGGATTTTGCGCTTTTGCGCTACGTACACCCGGACAACCATATTTGCCCCTGGTGGGAGTTCATCGCCTTGTTCGCGGGTGAACAAGCGCACATCGACAACGCGTCCTTTTTCTCCGTTCGGGACTCGCAGCGAGTTGTCTCGCACATCTCGTGCTTTTTCACCGAAAATTGCCCGCAACAGTTTTTCTTCTGGTGGCTGGTCAGATTCACCTTTGGGTGTTACTTTACCTACCAAGATATCCCCGGATTCTACCCATGCCCCAATGCGAATGATCCCCTGTTCATCCAATTGGCGCAAGGCGTCTTCCCCGACGTTGGGAATTTCTCTGGTGATTTCTTCTGGTCCGAGCTTGGTTTGTCTTGCCTCAATTTCATATTTCTCAATGTGAATTGAGGTATAAATATCATCCTGTACCAACCGTTCGGAAATCAAAATTGCGTCTTCGTAGTTATAGCCTTCCCAAGGCATATAAGCGACGACGATGTTTTGTCCCAGTGCCAATTCACCGCCTTCGGTGGAGGAGCCATCCGCCAGCACTTGACCTGCTACAACACGTTCGCCCATATACACCAAAGGTTTTTGGTTGAGACAGGTGTCTTGGTTCGAGCGATGGTACTTGGAAATGCTGTACCTAATTTCTGGAGCGTTGGGTTTGGGACGTACGCGAATTTCTGTTGCGTCTAGATAAGTGACTTCCCCGTCGGTGCGTGATACGATCACCATCCCGGAGTCCCTTGCCGCCTGAGCTTCCAAGCCTGTTCCTACCAAAGGACGCTCTGGTTTCAGCAGGGGAACTGCTTGCCGTTGCATGTTCGATCCCATCAGTGCCCGGTTAGCGTCGTCATGCTCCAAGAAAGGAATCATACTGGTAGCAACAGACACTATCTGCACCGGAGAAACTGCTACGTAGTCCACTTGCTCTGGCGTGGTTGAAGAGAATTCCTGGCGATAGCGTACTGTCACTTGCGGTCCGAGGATGTTACCATTCTCATCAATCGGCAAGTCGCCAGCCGCTACCCGCAGGTCATCTTCTTCATCTGCGGTCATGTACACTGGTGGCAAATCAAACCGCACCCGTCCATTTTCTACGGGTCGATACGGGGTTTCTAGGAAGCCGTACAGGTTCACACGGGCATGAGTTGCCAAGGAACCAATCAAACCAGCGTTCGGACCTTCTGGAGTTTCTACTGGGCAAATGCGTCCGTAGTGGGATGGGTGAATATCTCGTACCGCAAAACCTGCACGTTCGCGGGTTAGACCTCCAGGACCAAGTGCTGACAAACGACGTTTGTGGGTCAGTTCCGCCAGAGGATTGGTCTGATCCATGAACTGCGACAATTGGCTTGACCCAAAGAATTCTTTAATGGCTGCTACCAAGGGTTTAGGGTTCACCAAGGAAGCAGGGGTCAGCACTTCGGCATCGGATACGGTCATCCTTTCCCGAATGATACGCTCCAAGCGGTTTAAACCGACTCGTACCTGGTTTTGCAGCAATTCGCCGACGCTTCTGACGCGGCGGTTGCCTAAGTGGTCGATGTCGTCGGTGTTACCAATGTCAAACTCAAGGTTGATCAGGTAATCCACCGCTGCCAAAATGTCTTGGGGAGTCAAGACGCGCATTGTTTCTGGCACTTGCAAGCGCAGTTTCTTGTTGAGTTTGTAACGTCCCACACGACCGAGGTCGTAGCGTTTGGGGTCAAAGAAACGCGAGTCTAGGAGCTGTTGTCCTCCCAACACTGTCGGGGGTTCACCAGGACGCAGTTTACGATACAACTCCATCAGGGCTTCTTCTTCAGAAAACTGCCCTTCTTTTTCAATGGTTTTTTGGAAGTATTCTGGGTGGCGCAAGGCGTCAAAAATTTCGTTGTCTGACAACCCCAAAGCTTTGAGGAGGACTTGTGCCGACAGTTTGCGGGTTTTGTCAATACGTACCCACACTAAGTCGTTACGGTCTGTTTCAAATTTCAGCCATGCTCCCCGGTTGGGAATTAAGCTCGCTGAATAGGTACGCCGCCCGTTTTTGTCGATTTCTGATTTGTAGTAAACTCCTGGCGATCGCACGATCTGGTTGACAATCACTCGCTCGGCACCGTTAATAATAAACGTGCCCCGGTCAGTCATCAGAGGCAGATCCCCAATAAAGACTTCTTGTTCTTTGATTTCTCCGGTTTCTTTGTTAATCAGACGAGTGGGGACATACATTTGTACCGCGTACGTACTGTCCCGGCGTTTTGCTTCGTCTACATTATACTTTGGCTCTTTGAGCTTGTAGTTGTGTCCCAAAAAGTGTAGCTCTAGTTTGCCAGTGTAATCTGTGATCGGACTAAACGAGTTCAGCTCTTCTATCAGCCCTTCTTCCAGAAACCAGCGGAAGCTAGAACGCTGGATTTCTATTAAGTCGGGCAACAAAAAGGCGGGTTCCATAATTGATTCGTTTGTCATGCCTCTACCTTTGTCAACCTAATTTTTTCGTAAATTGTGTGTGGGAACTTCTCCTGACACCGCCGATCATTGAGCAGCTTCCGCAACGCCGGAGTCATTCAAGACGGTGCAGACTGATTTTGGCAAGAGCGTGGTTAACCCGAGTGGAGTCAAGAACTGCCATTTTCCACATTCACTTGACTTCATGAACCAAATCAAATAGTGTAACTTTTTGTTAATCTGTTTTGCTTTTCTCACTTTCCCCTCCAAAAAGCGCGTTACTTCACCTATGCAGCTTTACACTGTTGTGGCTCGTACGGAACTATCTGTTTTTACCGACCGAGGGATAATATCCTTATGCTCAGAGGAGAATAATCCCCTGAGCCTACTCTGTCTATGGATGGCTTGTTTTGGTGGGTGGTGGTCACAAGGTAATTTCTTTAACAATTCTCTATAGGGAAAATATGAAACCGTTTCTTAGAGATTCTTAGAGAATAGGTCTAGACGACCCTTAGGAGAAAGTCATAATCATCATGGAATAAGAGCATCCGGTTGTAGAGATACGAGGATGGTCAATTGACAAGCGTTACTCAAGTGTAAAATTCAATAGTTGCTTCCTTAACCATTATGGCTTATACAAACCTGTTTTGGAGGAAATAATAATACCATATTTTCCCCTCCTAAAGTTTGATAAGTTTGATTTTTTCATTTTCTGATTTTCCCCCTTTGGGGGGATGTATTATACTGTTAAACCAAATAAGTCACAGGCATTTTGGGTGGTCACGTCGGCGATCGCCGACAAAGATTCACTGCGCAGTTTCGCCACCTGTTCAGCTACATAGCGAACGTACGCGGGTTCATTGCGCCGTTCGCCTCGTTTGGGAACGGGTGCCAAAAAAGGGCAATCTGTTTCAATCAACAGGCGATCGCTCGGAACACAAGCTGCTGATTCTTGGATTTGTTTGGCACTTTTAAATGTCACTGTTCCGCTAAAGCTGATGTAGAAGTCCAACTCCACAAACCATTGGGTTTCTTCCGGGTTTCCACCCCAGCAGTGCATGACACCCCGCACACTTTCTCCTTTGCGTTCCTTCCATTTTTGCAGTACTTCTCTCACCTCTCTTGCTGCATTGCGACAGTGGATGATCACGGGTAGGTTGAGATCAGATGCGAGCGCTAACTGTGTCTCAAATGCGTGGCGCTGTTGCTCTTTGTTATCTGCTTTATAAAAATCCAGCCCTGTTTCCCCTATAGCGACGACTTTAGAGTCACAACCAGCTAAAGATACGATTTCCTCTGCTGTCTCGTGCTTCCATTTTTCGGCATCTAAAGGATGTAATCCTACCGCAAAGCTCATTTCGGGAAAACGATTAGCTAGAGATTGAATGCTTTTAAACTCCGATGGCTCGACACAAGAGTGTACCAAACGTACGACTCCTGCTTCTTGCCAGCGCGATCGCACTGCTTCTATATCTGGTTGGAAAACGTCAAAGTTAACGTGAACGTGAGTGTCTATCAGCTGCATCGCTTTTCCTTTGTCGTTTGTCCTTTGCCCTTAGTCTTTTGTCTTGTGAGCACAAGGACTAAGGACTAAAGTCGATTGACTACTGTGCAGTTGCTGCTGCTGGTTGTTGAGCTTTTAGCCTTTGAGCCAATTTTGACTTTTTTCTGGCTCCATTGTTAGGATGAAGTACACCCCTTTTTACCGCTCGATCAATTTTGCTGTACGCTTCAGACATCCTAGCCTGAACTTCTTGTTTTGATTCTGGGGTTGGGTTCGCTGCATATGTTTCTACAGCAGCAAAGTATTTCTTCATCAGTGTTTTTACTGCCGATTTGTATGCTTTGTTACGCAGTCGGTTGCGTTCTGCGATTTCGGCGCGCTTGAGAGCAGACTTTGTATTCGCCACAGTCAGTTCCAAAAAGACTATTAATATATAAACACACTACTAGATTTAGTAGTATAGCATCTTTTTTGCAAATATTAAGAAGCTAGAAAAAAAATTCACCAACTACAGGTGTAGGGATGGAAAGGGCAGCGTTCAAGGGGCAAGCGGGCAGAAAGTAAGAAATATTTTTAATTTTGATTTTGATTCTTCCTATGTTGGTTATTTTTCCCTACAGTCCTACACCTTTTTGCTAGAAAATTTCTATATCTATTGTGGATCTATTGTGGAAAAATTTTGGAAAATTTTTATTGTGATCTTACGAATCAATTAGGGGGATTTTTCTACAGTCACCTATCCCTAATAGTAACTTAATTTTCATAATTAATTTTCTTTTTTCATTGTAATTACAAGATAGGTTTAAGTACCAGTTAGTTGAAGTAGTCTTTGTGACATAAAGGTTGCCTAGCTTGAAAGAAGAAAACGTCATTCGTGAATTTACTGAGAGAATTATTTAGATTTTATGAAAAATACTTGTCAAGCAAGTATAAAGCTCAACATTTCTGAAGAAAAAAAGTTTTTTAATTTACCAAAACTTTAATAATTTTACTTAGGGTTGCCAGGCGTATACATTGAGAATATTTGGTTTAGGTAATAAATTTAGATTTTAAACTAAACAACAAAATCACTGAGCTAAGCGATAAAAAAAACATTATACTGAGTATCGTGCGACTTATGTTCCAATCAATAATTGCTGAAAAAAAAGCGCCAGATAGATTTAAGATATACTATGACTCTCAAAACACTGATGAACTCAAGTCAGGGACTCCTAGTTGAGTGCAAACCCCACGAATAAATTCGTTGGCTCTGCGGTTAACGCAACCTGACCAACTTAAGTCCTTTACTGGACTACGAAAGCGAGGAAGTGCTAAAAGTCCCACCTACAAATGCTTGCCAGTTTGTAGCTCTGGAACCAAGCGATTAAACAAGTTTAAGGGAGTTAAGCTAGTGTTGCTTGGAGTCAGCCGCCTCTAAACATTGGTGTTAGCGAAGCGGAACCTTTTAGGTTCGGCTAACTTTACCCAGAAATGGGGTATCTCGGAAACGAGAATTAGGGATGAAGCTCAACTCTGAATAAATTCAGAGTTGAGCTTCATCCCCATAAATAGAATTTATTTGCTCTCCGCTCTTTGATTTTCGGTGACTGTAAAAGTCAGGCGCTCTTTTTCAGCATGCAAGTTTAGAAGGTTTCAAGGGTGCGTTGGTCTGTCCTTTGTGTTGTCGGTTAGCGTAAAAATTCAGAAGGTTTCAAGGGTGCGTTAGTTTGTCTGAATTTAGCTGACCGCAGGAAGGAAGTGTTTGAAGTCAAAATTGGCGCTTGGATTTGAGGTTGGTTTGCCTTCTTATTCAAATCTTCTGCTTGTGGAACAGGAGGTGTTGTTTTCCCTAGAGGTAGGGATATGGGCATGGTTTCACCTGCTTGTAGGTAAATTTCACCTTTGTTAGTAAAGCGAAGCTGTTTACCTTCAAGCTGCAAGTTTGATTTCTTTAACTGACCGGCAGGTTCAAAAGTGGCAATGAACGTGACGTTGCTATCTGGACGCAGTTTCATTTGTGGATAAGCTTGCCAAGCTTCCTGAAAACGACCATCGGGTGCTACTTGCCAAAGGTTTAGATCTGCCTGCCATTGTCCCTGTTTAACTTCAACAATTTGGCGAGCCAAAATTGAGCGGTTATTGCTCACTTGATCATTCAAAACTCCTGCTTGTTGTTCGCCTGTTGGAAGCAAGTAGCGAACTGCTGCTACTGCAATTTGGCTGGAGTCGGGTAGGTTTGTACTACCTACGATGTTGTATATACCATTACTTCCTGTTGGTTGCACGCTTGTTATTTCTAGCTGCACTTGTTCTTGTGCTTTTTTATCACAGCCATAATTAACAGTGAGCAGTAGTAAGAAAATACTTGCCAAGCTAACAGTTCGAGAGTTTGTTGTCAATTTTCGGCAAAAAAACGGGAAATTTGGAGTAATCATAAAAAAAGTGGGTATTTTGTCGAATCAGGAACCACGCAAGCTATATTTTTACCTATTCTCTAATATTTAGACCAGAAAAAATAAATTCACTAGTTCTTAACCAAGATAATTGACAATCAGAGAATTTACAGATATTTTGCAGATATTCATTAAAAATACTCACACTTTTTGATAAAGTGGCGACATCTAAGACCGCAAAAATTTAGTTGTTTCTCAGCTAGACTAATGAAGCCCACAGTATTAGATTGTCATAAATTTACTCTGCCAAAACAGTGGAATAGGGCTTATTTCCTGCTTCATACTGCCTCAATCTCAATTTTTTGGATACTGGCAGTGAATGACGTATGTTTAGCTCAACAAAACCCACACAATCAACAGTCGAGCGACTTGCAGTTTGGGGAATTACTACAAGTACCCAAATCACCCTTACCCAGCAAGCGGTCCCAAACAGTACCTCCACCACCTGGGACATCAGGGCAAGCAAGTGGTGTAGCAGTCGCACCGAAAGCAAAACCTTCATCCCAAAGCGTACAGAACGCACCAGCAGATGATATTAAGCAGTTGGAGAGTGGCTTCGTCCAGCAGCAAATGCCTGGAAAAGCCCCGAAAGCTCCACCGCGTTCGATTTCACCGCGTCCTACTGTCACAGGACAACAGGCTGAGGAACAAATTCGTCAAATTTCTGGCTTGAATGTGGAACAACCGAACATCCAAGCAGCCCCACCACCACCTCTAAGTACAACAGTCGCGCAAGAATTCACTGCACCATCTGCACCTACGTTTAATCAATTCCTCAACTCTCAACCACAACAAGCTCCTTTACCACCACTTCCAGGAACTCCCACACCGCCGTTCAATCAACTCATCAACTCTCAAGGAACGACACAGCCATCAGTTCCTAACAGCACACCACCGTTCAATCAACTCATCAACACCCAATCAACAACGCAGTCATCAGTTCCCAACACTTCTACATCAACCACCAACCAACTGCTAAACTGCCAAGTTGTACCGTCGCAACCAGTTCCAGGCACTTCTGCACCAACCTTCAATCAAGTCCTAAACTGCCAAGCGGCAACACAGTCATCAGTTGCGAATACTCCAGCATCAATCACCAATCAACTCTTCAACTGTCAAGTCGTACCGTCGCCATCTGCTTTTGGAACTGCCACATCACCCTCCAACCAACTCCTAAACTGTCAAGTTGTATCCTCACAACCAGTTGCCCAAACAGCACCAACGGCACAAACTCAAGAACCGACAACTCCCACAACTCCAACTCCAGCGCCACCATCAGCAACACCATTCAATACTCCACAACCACTAGATAGAAATCGCTCTCCCCTTAGAAGCACAGCTTTACGGGAACCCTCTTTACAAGTTCAAGGAGTTTACATAACCCAAGGAGATGATTCTGCAGCACGGGCGCGACTTTCTGGAGTGTATCCGCTGACTCCCCAGCTCTTGTTTGGGGCAACTTTGGATTTGGTGACTGGAGAAAATCTCCTTGTTGATTCCCGTGGAGAAGGTTTGAACATCAACGAGCTTTTTCTCGCAACTTCTGTGGGAGGATTGCCTAATCTGCGTTTCGTCTTGGGTCAGTTAGATTTAACATCTTATTTCGATCGCAACAGCTTTGCTAAAGACGGGGCAAGTCAATTCTTTAATCCTGTTTTCCAGACAAATCCAGCGTTATCAGCAACGGGAATTGCTTCCCGCACCGGTTTCCTTGTGAACTGGAGTGTGACGGATAATATCGAAGCGAAAGCGGCGGTTTTTTCGTCGTCGGATAAGATCAGCGACTTTGCTTTGGATGGATTTGCCGGAGAACTTGCCATCCGTTACGGGAATGCGATTATTCGCGGGACTTATGCTACTGATCGCGATGCTGGGATTCGCGATACTTTCCCTGAAAGCTTTGGAATTGCGAGGAACACACAACGCACAGTCTTTGGACCCGAAAAAGATGACCGCGAAGAAGCATACGGTGTGAATGCTGAAGTTTTTATTCCTAATTTGAAATTAGGTCTTTTCGGACGTTACGGGCGCTACGAGAACCGCGATTTGGGCAGAGGGGCAGATACCTACTCGTTTGGACTCAGCTTTTTGGATTTGTTTACCCCAGATGATCGCTTAGGTTTAGCTTACGGACGTGCTTTATCAAACGAGAGCTTGCGTCGTGGAGACACGCCAGATGTATTAGAACTTTTCTACGATTTTCAATTTCTTCCCAATCTACGGTTCGGTTTTACGGTTCAAGGACGAGATGGTTTTGAGGAAACAGTTTTTGGTATTCGGGTACGTTCAGAGTTTGATGTGACTCCAAGAGGGAGAAGATCTCAATGAGTCAAAACTACAAAGACAAAATTAATCCCTGCTTAAATGTGAGAACCAGTGCAGAAGGTAAGATAACGAAGAGTTTTTCTAGTCTTTTTCTGATTAGTGCTTCATTTTGCCTTTTGACTCACCTAGTCAATGTCCCGTTGTTAACTAATATTGCTCCCGCCCAAGCGCAGAAATCTTCGTCAGCGGTGCAACGCGGTTACAATCTCCTAAAAAAAGGGTGGGTTAATGATGCCATCAAAGCCTTTGGGCAAGCTATCAAGCAAAATCCGCAATCTTTACAAGCCAAGATCGGGTTAGCAATCTCCTATAACCGCGCTGGACGTATTAACGAGGCTTGGAATACTTATCAACAGGTGCTAGCGCAAGACCCGAACAACCAAAGTGCGCTCAAAATTGTCGGGATAATGGGTACTTACCGCCCAGAGTGGCAAGTACGGGGAATTGAAGCACTCAATACTTTATTAAAATCAAATCCCAACGATATACAAGCCCGTTCTTACCGCGCATTACTGTACACCTACCAAGGAAAGGTAAGCGAGTCGCTAGCAGACTATGAGATAGTTTTGCAAAACAATCCTACCTCAGAAATTACCCTTGGTGCTGCTCAAGCTTATAGTTATAGCCGCAATTACCAAAAAGCCTTGGAGTTGTTCAACCGCTATCGAACAACTGGCAAACCGATCACCGGGTTTGCTGCGGTAGCCTACGCTAGCACCCTACGAGAAACGGGCAACCCAACAGCAGCAGTACAGGTTTTACAAGGACAATTGCAGCGTTCCAAGACTCTCGATCGCTTAGCTATTGAGACGCGTGCCGAACTTGCTAAGGCATATGTTGCCAACCAACAGTTAGATCAAGCTTTGGCAATCTTAGAGCCAGTACAAAATAGACCAGAGGCAATTTTACCTTTAGCTCGTTCTCTCAATGAAATTCGGACTTCAACTAATAACCCTGCCTTAGCACAGCAAGTTGCAACTCTCTACCGTCAAGCACTAGCCAACACTCCCAGCCCCTCGCCTACTTTGTTGCGAGAAGCCGGTGATGTTTTCACTGGCTTACCCCAAGGAGAGCAAACAGCACTGCAACTTTATCGCCAAGCAGCTTCACAGTTACCCAATGATAAAAGTTTGGTGGTACGCCAGTTAGCCCTCGAAAATAAACTAGGGCTGCTTGCCAAAAGTGACTTACAAAAGCGATTGGTTGCGGAACTTGAACCTTTACCTTCAGATTCGGTGCAATTGCAACAGATAGCTCTTGCCTTAGCAGACATTGATGCTCCTGATCCTCAATTGCTGTCTGTGTATCAAACTCTTTCACCAAAGGTAAACGTACCATTTTTAAATTTCCGTGTAGCTCAGATTTATCTTCAACTAAATGATACAAATGGCGCAAGACAAGCCTTGGCAGCTTATACAGCAACACCAGAAGGAGCCAAAAGCCTTGCACCTCAGTTGCTAGCAGCAGAAATTGAACGACGCGAGGGCAACTTAGAAGCCAGCGCCCAACGTTTTCAGGCTGTATTGGCAACAAAGTCAGGAACTGATGACGTTACGGATGGTGCTTTGCGGGGACTGGCGGGTGTGCGCATACAACAAAGGCGGTTTGATGAAGCTTTGGCAGCTTATGACCAATTGATAGCCCGTCAACCCCAGAATTTGACAATTCAGTTAGGGCGTACAAGTATCGCCTATCAAGCAAAGAAGATTTCTGAGCAAGAGGCGCAAGCAGTTCTCAACAATTGGTTAACTACGCAACCTGCCACTAATGCACCTCCGGAACTCTTTAGTTTAGTGGGAGTGTTGCCTGCCGAACCACAGCGCGAAGCTCTGTACAATTACTTACTTCAAGTTGATCCTAGTTACCTACCACTGCAACTGCGTTTGGTGCAAGTTATCGCAAAACGCAATCCTCAAGAAGCGCAAGCACGGGTGAAACAATTGATTGCTCGCCTACCAAACAATGCGAATACGTATCAGTTGCAAGGAGAGTTGGCACGAGCAGTAGGTGATTTAGATTTGGCTGGTAAGGCTTACGAAAATATCTTGGCACAGCAACCAGATAATATAGATGCTCTTGCGGCTTTAGGAGGAATTCGTTTTGAACAGCGACGCTTTGAGTCAGCACAGCAAATTTATTCGCAAGTTGTAGCCCAAAAACCGCAAGATAAAGACGCACGCCGCGCTCTTGCTGGTTTAAGTGCTATTGCTGACCAACCGCTAACAGCGCTCACACAGCTTGAGCAACTGGAACTCGAACAAATTTCCCAAGGCGCAACTGATACAGAAGCCTCTCGTCAGAGGCAGCAAATACAAGAAGACTTTTTGCAACGGCGTGGCTTTCAGCCGTCTTGGGAGAATTATGAGCGGAGGGGGAGATGAGGGAGTGAGGGAGTGAGGGAGATGAGGGAGATGAGGGAGATGAGGGGGATGAGGGAGATGAGGGAGATGAGGGAGATGAGGGGGATGAGGGGGATGAGGGAGATGAGGGGGAATAACTATTTTTCTGTTGCTTCCGCTAGTTTCCTTTGTCTTCTTGTAAGAATGCAGTACCTACCAAGATTGGCAGTGATTATGAGTATGATTTTTCTGATTGCTTGTCATTCAGGTTACTCAGTAAAATATCGAGAAACATCAGATGATAGTACTCCGGTGACAAAAGCTATGCCTATAGATGGTAGCGAAAGTGTATCAGTATTTGTTGCTGCTTTACCGAAATCCACGCCTAACCGGGAGTTACTCGCTCAAAGCTGGGAAACTTACCGTCGGAGATTTATCCAAGGTGATGGTAGAGTGATTGATTATGAAGCGGGCGATCGCTCTACTAGTGAAGGTCAAGCATATGCGATGCTGCGGGCAGTCCTGATCGATGACGCTGCAACTTTTGCCCTAACCTTGAACTGGGGAGAAAATAACCTCCAACGACAAACGAACGGCAAACGCACAGACAAGCTGTGGGCATGGCAATGGGGACGAAATGCAGATGGAAAGTGGGGTGCGATCGATAGCAACTTTGCCAGCGATGGCGATATTGATACGATTACTGCCTTGATTCTTGCCTCAAGGCGTTGGAATCGTCCTGAATACCTAGACCTGGCGAAGGCTAAACTGCAAGATTTATGGAATCTTTCGATTATAGTTGGACACGGAGGTAAGCTTTATTTGCTGCCTGGTCCGGCGGCTGCTTTTGTTGGGAATGCCTCAACCGTTTACCTCAACCCTTCTTATTTCGCTCCTTATGCTTTTCGGCTATTTGCCCAAGTCGATCCACAACATGATTGGTTGAGTTTGGTCAATACCAGCTACGAAGTTCTGGAAAAATCAGCGCCACTTTCTGCCGTAGGTTTACCGAGTGATTGGGTAGCACAAGATACTAAAACAGGAAAATATCAACCCTTGCCGCAGACAAGCCAACTTCAAACTTTGTATGGCTTTGATGCTTATCGGGTTTGGTGGCGCTTGTCGCTGGATGTGGCATGGTTCAATTCACCCCAAGCGCGACGTTATCTCCAAACATACAGTAGATATTTGCAAAAGGTGTGGCGCGAGCGATCGCGTTTACCAGCACGCATCGACCTACAAGGCAAAGAATTGGTGGGTTATGAGGCGACAGCACAATACGCTATGCTTTACGCCGCTTGGGAGTTGGTAGAACCACGACTAGCGAAGGAGTTGCTTGAGAAAAAATTACTACCTCAATACAAACAGGGTATTTGGGATGATAAATCTGCTTATTATACACAGAATTTGGCTTGGTTAGGTATGTTGCCTCCTTCAGTAGTTCCTCAGCAACTCCTAAAAGTAAAGCCGTGAAGGATTCTTATTAATGATTTATAAAATGAGAAAAATTATGTTCGGTTTTGAGCTATAAAAAATAACAAACTTACTCTTGGTAAATATAGCTAGCAAAAACCACAAAAATTCCACCATATACCTAATAATCACACTGTCATATGAAGTCGTTGTTTCTCTTTTCCCCAAACAGTACAAAAGCAATTATTTTTACTTTTTGTTTCTTACTGTTTCCTGGTTCATTGCTGAGCGCTCAAGCTCAAAGTGAAGAAGATCTGCAACACTATGATGCCCAAAATTCTAGGTATCCAGGGCAACAGCAAACTCTCTTGTTAGCTCAAGCAACTAAACCCAAAGCTAACACCGAAGACAAAGAAGACGAAGAAGAGGCTGCTGATGCAAAGAACCTGATAACGTACAACCTGGAATTTAATCGCAGTCCGATTGTCGGTAACCGTATGCGCTTACAAGGAATTAATGCGGAAGGTCGCCTTGGCTTTAACCGTCCTCGTGATTGGAAAATCGCAAAGGTTCAAGCTTTAATTCGGTTCCAGCACTCACCATCTCTTCTTGCCAAACGTTCTTACCTGACGGTACTTGTCAATGACACTGCTGTAGGCAGCATATCGCTCAACCGTAAACAGTCCCAACTGGGTGAGGTGTTACTGAATATCAATCCTAAGCTGCTTCAGGACTATAACGAAATCAAGCTTGTAGCGCAGCACAATAGCTTACAAGAATGTACCGACCCTCATGACCCGAGTTTGTGGACGGAGATTCTGCCAGATTCTAAATTAATTTTCAGTTTTCAACGTCAGCCAATCTCCCCCAACTTTAGCCGCTATCCCTATCCCTTCTTCGATCAACTCGGCTTAGAAACGAACCGGATTGTTTACCTCCAACCAACTCAAGCGAGCCAATATTGGCTGACAGCAGCAGCTCGCTTGCAGGCGGCATTTGGCAGACTTGCAGATTTTCGCCCAATAGAGACAAGCTTGGTATCTAATATAAAGGGTGTGAAGCCTGAGCAACGGCTGGTGATTATTGGTACTCCCAGTGAGCAGCCGATTTTATCATCCTTAAAATTGCCCCTTTCTGTTGCTGGTAATGAAATTTTTGATATCAATCAAAGGCTCGTACCAGAAGAGACAGGAGTATTAATTGCGACAAGAACTCAAAAAGAAGGTGGTACTCCCGTTTTAATCGCGACTGGTAATGGACCAAAAGGTGTGGCTAAGGCAGTACAGTTTTTGGTACAACCAGACTTGCGAAAAATGGGCACAGGTTCAGTCGTTTTTGTCAATCAAGTTAGGGAAGTGACACCACCTGGACCTCGACAATGGCCTCGTTATATTCCAGAGGAAAATACTTTTAGACTGACTGAGCTGAAAAGCTCGCTCAATGGTGAGCCATTTGGTGATATGACTGTACGTGGTTCAGCAGCACCGCCAATTGAAATTGATTTACACGCCTTACCTGACGACAGATTTGTGCGTGGCAGTTCTATGAACTTAGTTTACAGCTATGCTGCGCAGATGAACCCGAGAACTTCTGCTCTGGAAGTGTTACTCGACGGCAGATATATCGGTGGCGCACGTTTCACCTCAGATTCTGGAGAAACTCGCCAAACCTTGAGAGTTGATTTACCACCGCACTTGATTCGCCCCAACTCTCAACTCCAGGTATACTTCCGGATGAATTCCAAAGAACCATTTGACAAGCAAAAGTGTATTAGCGCAGCAGACGAACAATTAATAGGTACACTTCATGCTGACACGAGCTTCGATTTAAAACGGGAAACTTCGGTACAACTCCCAGATTTGAATTTGTTGCAATTTGGTTTTCCGTTTGCTGCACCTCAAGACTTATCTAAAACGGCGATCACCTTACCACAAAACCCATCTAACACAGATATACTCACTTTACTTGCGTTTAGCGAACGCTTAGGACGGCTGAGTCAAGCAGATTCCGTCAAACTCCAGGTTTATACGCCAGAATCAATTCCTGATTCAGTTCGTAAGAATGAGCATCTTGTAGGAATTGGTACGCGAGACAAGTTTCCTTTCCCAGAAGTCTTTAAATCTGCTGGCTTTAATTTAAGCCAAGCATTCTCCCGCGTATCAGCTCAAGGTAGAATTCAAACTCCACAAGATTCACAAGGTTTGATTAAGCAAATTATCTCTCCTTGGAGCAACGAACGCACCATTCTGGCTTTAACAGCTCAGACACAAATAGGTTTAGAGCGAGTGCGACAAGTGCTAAATCGAGACCCATTGTTCTTCCAATTGAAACAGGATACAGTCCTGATTGGCAGTGATCAGAACAATCCAGTTGCCTACGAACCAGACGCTTATCAACTAGAGTTTTTCCGCACTGGTGCTAGGAATCGTGTGGAAAATACCAACTTATTGAGTAAGACAACGCGCTTCCTACAAGAAAACTGGCTACTGCTACCTATCGGTATTTTAGGTGTCTCACTTTTACTTTATGGTATTGTCCAGTTGTATCTCAAGCGCCTTGGTGTTGCTGATAGGAATTAATTGTTACTAAATTGCTAAGCAAACACACGGTAGCATAACAGATGATTATCTGCGTTTCTCTGCGGTTAAAATCCCAATTCTAAAATCTAAAATCCCAAATCAAAAATGTCTTCTTCATTAAATTCTCCTCCAAGAGGGCGTTTCAGCTTAAGTAGATGGCTCACTGATACCACGCCCCGATTTTTTGACCGTACTTTACAAAATCTGGGTCTGAAACAGTTTAAGTGGCTTGTCTTGCTACTGCTGCTGCTGTCAGTTCCACTGATCATTACCCCGTTACGAATATGGCAGCAAGCAGTCATTGCCTTGCTTCTAGTGATAATCGGTCAATACATTATGGAAGCCGAGGAGCAAGAGTCTTCTACTGAAATCAGCCAGTATTATCACTTGTTTATGGTGTGGCTAAGTTTAGTAACAACACTGCGGTATTTATACTACCGCACAAGCTACACTCTTAACTTTGATGGCTTGATCAACAGCATTGCTTGCTTACTGCTGTATGGTGCCGAGCTGTACGCTGTTCTCACCTTGGCACTGGCATACTTTCAAACCCTAAGAATCAAAGAGCGTCAGCCAGTTGATCTTGCGACAATTCCTCAAGAAGAATGGTTTAATGTTGATATTTATATCCCCACCTTTAACGAAGACGTTGAAATTGTTCGTAAGACGGCGTTAGCAGCAGTAGCTTGCGATTATGCTCGTGGGAAAAAAACGGTTTATGTTTTAGATGATGGTCGTCCAGAAAGGTATAAAGAAAACGACCCGCGCCGAGAAAGTTTCCGAAGAAGACGCGAACAGATACGGCAAATGTGTGAGGAAATTGGCTGCATCCACATGACGCGGGACAACAATAACCATGCTAAAGCGGGTAATATCAACAACGCCTTTCACAAAACTGACGGCGACTTGGTTTTGATTTTGGACTGCGACCACATCCCATCGCGCCAATTTCTATTAGATACAGTGGGCTTTTTCTTTGACCCAAAGGTATCGTTTGTCCAAACCCCCCACTGGTTCTATAACCCCGACCCCTTCGAGCGCAATTTGCTCACAGCCGGTAGAATTCCTGCGGGTAATGAACTATTTTATAAAGTGCTGCAAAAAGGCAATGATTTTTGGAATGCTGCCTTTTTCTGTGGTTCAGCGGCTATCATTCGCAAATCCCACGCTTTGGAAGTTGGGGGAATTGCGGTCGAAACTGTAACAGAGGATTGCCACACAGCACTACGGTTGCACTCTCGCGGTTACAAGTCGGTTTATTACGACAAAATCATGGTGGCTGGTTTAGCGCCAGACACGTTTTCTTCCTATATGGGTCAACAAGTCCGTTGGGCAAGGGGTATGGCGCAGATTTTGCGACTGGAAAACCCCCTGCTTAATCCTAGGCTGAAACTGACGATTCCTCAACGGATTTGTTATTTCAGTGCGACTTCACACTTCTTGTATGGATATCCTCGACTGATTTATGCAATTGTTCCGACTCTGTTCTTATTGTTTGGTATTAACCCCATCCGAGGCTTAGGTTTGGAAACTCTGGCTTACGCCGTACCTCACATTCTCCTCGCCCTATTTACCAACCACCTGATTTACAAGAACGTCCGTTTTTCTTTTTGGAACGAAATTTTTGAATTTGTGATGGCTTTCCAAGCGGGATGGGTGACGATGTTGGCGCTGATTAACCCCAGACTTGGTTCGTTTAACGTCACTGATAAAGGAGTAAACATTGCTAAACGTACTTTTGACTGGCGGTCAATGCGTGGTCTTATAGTCGTGGCGGCATTCGTTTTCACTTCCTTATTTGCCGTCCCCTACTGGTTGCTGCTTCGTCCAGAAGATTGGCAAGCGGTGTTGGTTAACACCTTATGGTCAGGTTTTAATTTGATTCTGCTGATAGCGGCATTATTAGTGGGGTTTGAGCAGCCACAGGTGCGTGCCGCCCACCGTTTGCAGCGACACCTCAGAGTCGTTGTTTCTACTACCAATCAGACATTCCAGGGCACAACAGTCAACATTTCAGAAACTGGGGCGTTGGTTTCTTTGGAATCTTTCCCCAATTTACCAGATGAGATCGATGTTGAGATTATGGGAGATTCTACTGCTCGCGTCTCTCTAACAGCGCGGGTTGTGAGACTCTCGTCTGTAAGTGATACGAAAACGCTTTTGGCAATTGACTTTGTCAATCCCAGCCGCTCGCAAATGGATAACTTAATCCTGGTTTCGTATTCTGATGTGCGAGAATGGTATTCCCAAAAGCGGCAAAACGCAGATCAACCATTCGCTTCGCTTGGGTTCCTTGCCACGAGTCTGACTCGCTCTTTTCGAGACATCAAACCCACTGCCCGTAAACAGGTACGCAAGCAGGTGAGCGCTGTGGGTGAACTTTACTGGGATGGTCATTTCTTCTCTGGAATTGCGACAGAACTAGGGGTAACAGGTTTACAGCTGGAAATATCGCGCAAAAAAGCTAAATCAGGTGAGAGAGTACTTGGACAGGAGGACTTGCACAAGATGCGCAGTCTTAAACCACTGGTTGGTTTGCTCTTGAGTCGAGAGGAGGGAAACCCATCACCGAGTAAGTTGCTTGCTGAAATTTCTGGGGCGAAAGAAGAGACAAATGGCAAGATTGTTATTGATTTGAATTTTCCAACACAATTCAAGCAACGCCAAAGTTCCAAAATCAAGCAGCTTTTGCAGGTTTTGTAAATTAATTTACATTTTATTGTCCAAGGCAATTGATTTCTGTGCCGTTTGATATCATGTCCGGTTGAATAATTATCATTAAATGTCGCGCAAAGACGAGCCAGCGCTGCAGGAGGAGCCAGCACTGCAGGCGGGTCTCCCGCCGTAGGTGACTGGCGTTGGCTTCCCGACAGCAGGCGACTGGCGTCGCTAAGGCGCAAAGAAAGACGCAAAATTTTTTGATAACTAATTAGCCGGACATGATATGAACGGTAAGAAGCTGCAAAAGATATTTGGAACCACAGATGCACACAGATGAATTATTTGTGTGCATCTGTGTTTATCGGTGGTTAATTATAGCGCTTCTCGTTTGGATGAAGTAATTATTTATCCGTGTCCCATGAGTGTGCTTGTTTCAAGCCCCCAACTTCGGTTATGGGGATTCTTAATTTTGAATTTATAATTTTGAATTTTGAATTCCCCGTTCGCGCAGCGTCTCCGATAGGAGAAGGGGTTGACGAGTACAATGTGCTTGAGCAGCTTCTAAAAACGCTGTCACATTTTCCTCTTGAGTGTTGAAGGCAGTAACTAACCGCACTGTTGCGGAATCTTCTCCATCCCAGCGGTAGAATTTAAAGCCATCACTTAAAAGACCTACAATCACTTGTTGAGGCATTTTAATAAATATCTCGTTTGCCTCAACTGGATTGCAAAGCGTCACTCCTGGAAGCATTATCAACTTTTGAGCTAACTGCTTTGCCATTTTGTTGGCATGAGTAGCATTCTTTAGCCACAAATCGTTTTTGATGTAGGCTTCTAGCTGCACGGACAAAAACTGCATTTTTGAGAACAGATGCCCACTACGTTTTAGGCGATATCGGAATGTCTGAGCTAAATCTCGATTGAAAAAGATCACTGCCTCTGCAGCCATAGCACCGTTCTTAGTGGCTCCAAAAGACAGCACATCCACTCCAGCACGCCAGGTGATGTCAGCAGGAGAGCATCCCAAGCTAACTACAGCGTTAGCAAAACGCGCACCATCCATGTGCAGGTTCAGTCTGTGAGCGTGAGTCACCTCAGCGATTTGGGAAACTTCATCAATGCTATAAACAGTTCCAGATTCAGTTGCCTGAGATAAACTGACAGCAGCAGGTTGAACATGATGTACAACACCTGCACCAGCGCGAGCGAGTGCTGCGGCTAAATCAATTGCGTCAGTTTTTCCATGCTCTCCTGGTAGCGTCACTAGTTTTGCTCCCCCTGTAAAAAATTCTGGGGCACCGCACTCATCAGTATGTATATGGGATTGGTGATGGCAGTAAATTGCCCCGAAAGGAGGCGTCATCACTGACAGAGCAAGGGCGTTGGCAGCAGTACCCGTAGCTACAGGAAACACTAAAACATCTTTTTCAAATAATTCTGAGAACAGGGAATTTAAGCGCTGGGTACAATCATCATTTCCATAGGGCATCACAACCCCATGACTTATTGCCAAAAGCGCTGCCATGATTTCTGGGGATACACCCACAACGTTGTCGCTACAGAAGTTCATTACTTTGATTACAGAAAGTTACGAGAGAAATCCTCGCAAAACTAGATACTCCACATGGTAGCTAACTTCACACAAAGTGGCAGGCTGATCATTCGACTTCTCAATTGCAAGCGATCGCCCAAAGGGCAGTGCGCTCCGCGCAATCGCACCGGCGTAAGTCTTGCCCATAGGCTACGCTACTAAGAAGGCGATTGCCCTTTGGGCACTGCACTCCGTGCCATCGCCCAAGGAACAACCCAAAGGGGCATCGCTCCGGAATCAGTTGCAGAGATAGTGGTTCGAGTCGGTTAAAACTGGGTAAAACTATTCATCAACATAGTTTTTGACCCTCAAAATAGGACTTAGGATATGAGACAGGGGCTTGATTTCCTAAGTATTAGGCTGTCTGAGCAACTTTGTTTGTCTGCTCGTGGCTTTTTATTGAAGGCTAACGACGTATTAAAATGTCTCCAATGCCCTATCATCTTTCAGATCTTAACAAATCATTGCAAGTCAAATGGCTTTAAAAATCGTTGAAAATTTCGATGCGAGTTTTACTCTGGAACCACAAGCGAAAGAAACATTATTCAAACTATTGACAGGTGTTGCTTTCTTAAACCAACTTTGTCAACACTTGAAGTGTGAAAAGCTTGAATTGACAGAATTACTTTTTCAACCTGTTCCTTACAGTACGGAAACTCCTAAAGGTATGCCACCTGAATTTGAAAAGTATTATGACTCTGATGAGTACGTGCTCATTAATGTTCCGCCAAATTTCATGTTCCAGGCGAAGATTTCCAAACCCAGTCGCCTTTGTGCAATTTATCGGAAAATTGTTAGTTATTAGTTAGTTAGCGTTAGCAAACATAATGACTAACTACTAACATTTCCATCAAAATTATCAAAACTCCTGCTTCTGAATTTAAGTTATGACCACAGAAACTAATATTCCTGCTTTAGCAAGTTTGGAATACATTCCATTCATTGACGATAACGGTCAATTACCCGAACAATTACAGGGAAAAATTGGGGTATACGCGATTTTTGACCAAGACAAACTCCTGCAATTTGTAGGATATTCCCGTGATGTTTATCTCAGCATAAAGCAGCATTTAGTACGTCAACCACAATACTGCTATTGGGTGAAAGCTCAAACAATTGAACGTCCCAATCGCACGGTTTTAGAAAACATCGAGCATGCTTGGATTGCTGAAAATGGCAGTGTGCCTGAGGGAAATGCAGATAGCAAAGACAGATGGACACAGCCGATAGATGTCAAACTAGTCATGACGGCTGAAGAACAGGCAAATTATCACAATCCTGCAAATGATGAAATGGCGCAAATCAAAATCATTAAAAATGTAGCAAGGCGAGTCGAGGCTGAAATCATAACAGTTTTAGAAGTACGTGGTTTACAAACACAAATTCGCTTCAATCCTAAGTTGAAAGAAAACGGTTTACTGGATTTGAAATAATACCGCTGCACATTTACTGTAACCGAATTTAGAGGTATGGGGTGTAGGGGTCATTACCCACATTTTTATTTACGCCCCGTATCCCTTAATTTGGCATTTTGGCAACTCTATTCATTTTCTAAGGAGTATGTTATCTGTTAATAGGTTATTGCACCAAAAAGCACACATCACAAGGCTAAAACCTCCTCTTCCCAGCTAACGACTGGGTCTAGTACTGCACGGGCACCGTCAGAGCGCTCATCGTTATGGCTTTGTGATTTGCATCCTCCCCAGGCTTCTCACCTGGGGCTTTCTTTGAGAGCTTTAACTAGTAAGGATTTTCACTAGTACGAATGTTGGTTTTTTGATTAACTTCCTTTTTTCCTGTTCTTCTTTTTTAGGGATGTAAATGTGGTTAAGCGAATTCAGATAATCGGGGAGCATCGTGTGAGCATCAGTGATGAACGCGGCAGTGGAAGATTCTGCCCAAAGATACTGGCATTAGCTAATCAACACTTGAGCAAGAAAGCATCTATCTGGGATTGTCGTTTTGCAATTAAGGTCAGCGCTATTTCTAGCAAAGAGCAAACATCATCCCCTCGACTGGAAAATCAGCAAATTTCCACGCCACATGATTTGCACTCAAAGCAAGCGGGACTAGTATTGTCTGCTTGGCAAAGCGCCAAACAAAATCTAGCAGCTATCCTCGGCACCTTTACAGGTCATTCAAGTGCTTCGGCATTGGTTGTGGAATTTTTGCAGATACAAATGTGGGTTGAAACCCCTCTCTCTTGTACAAACAATTTGGGTCTACAATCAATTTAAGAAGTTCATCGGAGCGTTTGTGTTTGCAAGTGGTTACATAATCATCTGTTGTATATTGCCCTAAGCCTCAGTAGCTTTCTGGTTGGTTTAAGGTTCCATTTAGTTTGATGCAGACATCTAAGCAGAGCGGTTTGCTATGAAGCGTCGCTTTGATAGTGGCTCGTAAAAAATTCCCTTAACATTTACAATCTAAAGCTCAAGTAGTTTTAGTAAGCGTTTTCAGGGAAATTTTTCGCTCACGAGCAAACATAGTTGAATGATCAAAGTGTGGAGACTTTCTTCTTAGTTTCCCAATCACCGACAATATGAAAACTTGGATGAAACTGACGACTCAACTATCTATGAGTGACATCAAGGCTTTTCTCTCAAAGTTTTCGCTGGTGATTTGAGTTAATTGTTCATAGATATATTAACACGGAAGTGTTCACATTATGTGTTCACAAACAAAATTATTAACACTTCTTCGTGTGAGTTGAAAGATCATCGTAAGGCAGGCATTACCAGCTAACGCCTCTCATAGATATTTGCCTTAGAGCCATATCCTAACCGCTTGCGTCACGCAACTATGAAGTGCGCGAGCAGAGTGAAGCTTTGGGAAATGCGCTGCGTCTTGTTACCGCAGAATGCAGAGATTGAGCTGATGTTTAGTCATAAGCATCTGCTGACTATTATCTATCCAAAAAAGAAACAGACATCAATCTATTGATTGCAATGTCAACTGCTGTGGTGGTCATAAAAGCGAGGTTTTCTGATTGATGCGACAAACTAAAACATATCGTACTGCACTTGCACCTTGGGCTGTTGTGCGCTGGTTTTCACCGACTGAGCGAACTGTGATCAGTCGATTTCGCAGTCGCAGCGATGCGGATGGTCATCTTGCGATATTACGGCGATTGATGCCAGAAGCTGATTTACAAGTCATTGTTGACATGGATCAAGAGTAATCTAGAAATTTGAGTATCAGTTACGAATGTAGGAACGGATACACTGAACCTTGTATAATTAAATGATGACAAAACTGCCATCTTCCGTCATTCCCTTTTGCACTTGGAGTCGTCCCATCGGTTTAGGCTGGGACAAACCCTACACAGTCCGCTATCCCAGCAATATTGATGATGGTCCTTGGCACGGAATGCCTTTAGGCGGCTTTGGTGCAGGTTGTATTGGTCGTTCCTCGCGGGGAGACTTTAATTTGTGGCACATTGATGGCGGTGAACATATTTTCCAAAACATCCCCGCCTGTCAATTCAGTGTGTTTGAATCATTTGGCTCATCCTCGCAAGCATATGCTTTGTGTACTCAACCTCCTGAAGATGGCAGCCTGACATCATGGCAGTGGTATCCAGCAAGTGGATCTGGGCAGAAAAACCTCACTTCATCATCCCAATTTTTGACGGGAACTTATCACGCCCTGTACCCTCGCAGCTGGTTTGTTTATGAAGGAGTCTTTCAAGCAAACTTAACCTGCGAGCAGTTCTCTCCTATTTGGGCGGGAAATTATCAAGAAACGAGCTACCCAGTAGCAGTTTTTGTATGGACTGCACACAACCCTACTGATGCACCGATCGCTCTTAGCATCATGCTCACCTGGGAAAATATGGTGGGCTGGTTTACCAATGCTTTGAAGTCTCCTGAGGTTCGCTTGCGCGATGATGGTAGTCCAGTTTATGAATACCAACCACGCTTAGGCGAAAGTAAAGGTAATTTTAACTTGATAGTTGAAAATACTGAATTTATTGGCTTTGAGTTGGCTCGGGTTGGTGTCACTGAACCAGTGCAGGAAGGAGAGGGACAGTGGTGTATTGCCACGCCCAAACATCCCAAAGTGGAGTTCTTTTACCATACCCGGTGGAACCCTATAGGTACGGGTGATGATGTGTGGCAAAGCTTTGCTCAAGATGGCTCTTTGCCCAATTACGTGGATGATACTCCTTGTTCAGAGGGTGAACAGCTAGGGGTGGCTCTTGCTCTGCGTTTCACTCTCCAACCAGGCGAAACTCTCGAAATCCCCTTTGCGCTTGCTTGGGATTTTCCTGTTACAGAATTTGCATCCCAGATTACATATTACCGCAGATATACCGACTTTTTTGGTCGAAGTGGTAAGAATGCTTGGGCGATCGCATCCTCTGCTTTAGCTCAATACCAAACTTGGCAACAGCAGATTCAATCTTGGCAACAGCCAATTCTTGATCGCCAAGACTTACCCAACTGGTTCAAAATGGCTTTGTTCAATGAGCTTTATGACCTCACCAGTGGTGGAACTCTCTGGAGTGCGGCAACAAAGCGTGACCCAGTTGGTCAGTTCGCCGTGCTAGAGTGCTTAGATTACCGCTGGTATGAAAGTTTGGATGTGCGCCTTTACGGTTCTTTTGCCCTGCTGATGCTGTTTCCAGAACTAGAAAAGGCGGTGATTCGTGCCTTTGCACGGGCAATACCTAAGAGTGACGAAACGCCTCGTGTTATTGGCTACTATTACACAATAGGTGCGGAAAGCCCGATGGCAGTCCGTAAAGCAGCAGGCGCAACGCCTCACGACTTAGGCGCACCCAACGAACACGTTTGGGAAAAAACAAATTATACAAGTTATCAAGATTGCAACCTGTGGAAAGATTTAGGTTGTGATTTTGTGTTGCAAGTATACCGAGACTTTCTACTGACAGGTGCTGATGATGTGGAATTCCTTGCAGAGTGTTGGAATGCTATTGTGCAAACTCTAGATTACCTCAAGAGGTTTGATAAAGATGGGGATGGCATTCCGGAAAATTCTGGTGCGCCTGACCAAACTTTTGACGACTGGCGCTTGCTGGGAGTCAGTGCATATTGTGGTGGGTTGTGGTTAGCGGCGTTGGAGGCGGCGATCGCGATTTGTGATGTTTTATTGAACCGCACAAGTGCCCAGAACACACAGGAGTTGGTGCAGCAAAGGTTTATCTATGAAACTTGGCTTGCACAATCTCGCCCTATTTACCAAGAAAAACTTTGGAATGGGCAATACTATCGACTCGATAGTGAGAGTGGATCTGATGTGGTGATGGCAGACCAATTATGTGGGCAATTTTATGCTCGTCTGTTGGCGTTGCCAGATATTGTACCTGTTGAGCACAGCCTCTCTGCCTTAAAAACAATTTACGATGCTTGCTTCCTCAAGTTTTACAATGGCAAGTTTGGTGCGGCTAACGGTGTTCGTCCTGACGGTTCACCCGAAAACCCCAAGGCAACTCATCCTTTGGAAATTTGGACAGGGATAAATTTTGGCTTAGCTGCAATTCTAGTGCAAATGGGAATGAAAGATGAGGCTTTTAGAATGGCAGATGCTGTAGTGCACCAAGTTTATGATAATGGGCTACAATTCCGCACACCTGAAGCCATCACTGCTGTGGGAACTTTCCGCGCCAGTACTTACCTCCGGGCTATGGCAATTTGGGCAATTTATTTGGTGATGAGTCATGAGTCATCTTCCGCTACTGCCCCACTGTCAACACGGTTGGGATAATCGGTAAACTCCAAACGCAACCTACAACTGTTCGTTATCTGTTATGTAAAATTAAGATTCTGCACCTAATAGCTCAAGTCGTTTTTATCTGTCATATAATATTTCTTTCGTCTATTTTCCGGACTTGAGCGACTAACTACAGAAATAATATTTGAGACTAATCATAGAATATATCGAATAACCCTGAGTTTTATAAACTCAGGGTAAGGAATTTTTTGTTGAACAATCTAAATACTGCTAGTTTTAAACACACAAATAACTAGTAATCCAAGGAAAAGAAATGTTCACTATTGACAATTCAAGAAATCAGTTTATTTCAATTCAAAACTTTTGTAAACCCACTGATAAACGATGAACTCTTTTTCGTCGTTAAGAGCTCAGGCAGAGCAGAATTCCATCAGTAAACAGGAGTGTCCCACAGCAAGCCCTAGTATCCTCAACTTTTTGAGGCTAGTTGTCGAGGATACGACTCTAGTATCAGATTTTAGTGAAGTTTGGGTTGTGCGTGAGTTTCAGCTAGGTGACGATTTAACTACCTACAATCCGGGTAGAAAAACCCAAGACACGAAGAATGCTCTTTACTTAGTTTGCCAAGGTCGAGTGCGACTGCTTGGGTTTGATGCAACCGTTGGAAAAGAAGTATCAACTCAGTTGCTTTTAGCTCAGCAAACTTTTGGAGCAGACCATTTATTCTGCAATCAACCTTTACCATATCGGGCAATTGCAGCTAGTGATGGTTGTGTGGCGCAAGTTAGCATTTCTAACCTCGTGTCTTGGCTAGAGCGAATACCTAATTTGCAAAACCATTTACAGCAAGTCGTTTTTGAGCGTCAAGCGTTAATTTTCTTTAAAACTTGCACTGAGTTATGCTGGCAAAAAAGTTATGCTCTGCGGCAATTCCTACCTTATTTAGTACAAAAAAAGATAGATGCTGGCTCATCTTTGAGCGAAGTGACTCCCCCTAAAGAAGGGCGCTTTTGGCTGATAAGTGGAAAAATCTGTACTCAAGAAGCAGAAAAGCCACCAGGCTTAGGAAATAGCTGGGGATATCCTCAGACGCAGTTACCAGCTTGGAGCGCTGAAACGGACTTGCAAGTCTACCAGCTAAGCGTAGAACATTGGGAGTCTTTCGGGGCGATTGCCTCCGGCAGTGCGCTCCGCGCAATCGCCCCGGAATTATCTCCTAGTCAGTGCGAGGAAGAGGATAAGGGGACGGAGCAATTCAAAATTCAAAATACCCTTGAAAGAGCCGCCCAGGGGGCGTGTACAAAATTCAAAATTCAAAAATCTCTACCCACAGCCCCACCTCCCCTCAACCCAGAGTTAGAGAGTTCAAAAGCTGCTGAAACGATAGCAGATATTCACTTTTCTCAAGAAGGAATTCCTCGCCACCCCTCAATAACGCGGTTGTGGCGACGAATACCCTTCATTCAACAACAGAGTTCATCAGATTGCGGCGCGGCCTGTTTGGCGATGATTAGCCGGTACTGGGGTAAACGTTTTAGCCTGAATACGTTGCGGAATTTAGCTCAGACAGACCGTCTAGGTGCATCGCTTTCAGACTTAGCAGATGCAGCCCAAAATTTGGGATATCAAGCACTACCAGTACGGGGTTCTTTGAATGTGTTGGAGTTGCAAAATCGTCCCTGGATTGCTCACTGGCAAGGAATTCACTATGTTGTCGTTTGGCAAGTCAAAGGCGATCGCGTGTTGATTTGTGACCCAGCAACTGGCAAGCGATCGCTCACTCGCCAAGAGTTTGAAGAGAATTGGACAGAATATGCTCTTTGCTTATCGCCTACCGAACGTTTCAAGGCGTTCAAAGACGAAAAAATTTCCCTTTTGGGTTTTTGGCAGGTTTTTTGGCAACACCGTATTTTACTGGGGCAAATCATTCTTGCTTCAGCGCTAGTGCAGGTGTTTGGGTTGGCAACACCTATATATGCTCAGGTGCTTCTCGACCAAGCTATGCCACAAAAAAGCCTAGCCACTCTCAATGTCCTTGCTATTAGCTTCTTCATCTTTGGTATCTGGCGCATTGCCTTAACAGCAGTACGTCAGTACCTACTGAACTACTTTTCCAACCGCATCGACACAACATTGATGGGTAGCTTTATTAGCCACACGCTGCGATTACCGTTGCAGTTTTTTACATCCCGTCAGGTAGAGGATATTATCACCCGTGTTCAGGAAAACCGAAAAATTCAACTGTTTCTTACCTGTCAAACTGTCAGTACTGTCTTGGATGGTGCGATCGCGGTTGTCTACCTGGGATTGATGGCTTATTACAACTTGCAACTGACTCTGTTGGTGTTGGTGTTGCTTGTAGCGATCGTAGTTTTGACTTTGGGGGTCAGTCCATTTCTCAAAACAGCCTCACGGGAAACCTATAAGAAATCAGCAGCACAAAACTCTTCACTGGTTGAAATAGTAACTGGTATTTCCACAATCAAAACAGCAGCATCTGAGCAAGGATTGCGTTGGTATTGGGAGCAGCGCTTCACGGATATGCTGGAAGCGCGGTTTCACTCTCAAAAACTGGCTCATAAGTTCCAACTCGCAAAGAGCGTAATCAATCACTTTGGGAACACAGCAGTGCTGTGGTATGGAACAACGTTGGTGATTCACCAACAGATGTCGGTTGGTCAATTTGTCGCTTTTCATATGCTCATCGGTAGTGCAATCAACCCTATTTTAGGGTTGCTACGGTTGTGGGATGAGTTCCAAGAAGTGCTCATCTCTATCGAACGACTCAACGATGTCTTAACTGCCCAACCAGAAGAAAATCCTCAAAAACCACTACTGGTGTTACCCCCAATTCGCGGTGATGTTTGTATTGAAAATGTCACTTTCCGTTCTAGTCAATATGAACAACGCAACACCCTGCAAAATGTTTCCTTCAGAATCAAAGCAGGGCAAACCATTGGTATTGTCGGTTCCAGCGGTTCAGGGAAAAGCACTCTAGTGAACTTGCTTGCTGGTTTATATCGTCCCAACACCGGACGTATTTTAATTGATGGACATGATATTGCTCATGTTTCACCTCAATCATTGCGAAGTCAGTTGGGCGTGGTACCACAAGAGTGTTTTTTGTTTTCCGGAACTATTTTAGAAAACATCACGCTTTATAGCTCGGAATATACCCTAGAGCAAGTTATAGCCGCTGCCCAACTAGCAGAAGCACACACCTTTATCCAATCGCTACCTCTGGAGTACAACACCCGAGTCGGAAAAGGGGGAATAACGCTTTCGAGTGGACAGCGACAAAGAATAGCAATTGCTCGTGTCCTTCTGAGAAACCCACGAATTTTGATTTTGGATGAAGCCACCAGCCCACTAGATACAGAATCTGAGCCTCAATTTTTAGAAAACATAGCTCGGTTTAGTCGCGTCAGTGTTGCTGCTCCTAGTGAAGCTCGCACCACCTTTATCATTGCCCATCGTCTTTCTACTGTTCGCCATGCTGACTGCATTCTTGTTTTAGACCGAGGTAGCCTCGTAGAGCATGGTACTCACCAAGAATTAATGACCATTGGCGGTCTTTATAACCACTTCATTCAGCAGCAATTGCATCTATAAACTTTAGGACTTACGCAAGAACTAGTCGTGAAACTCCTATTTCTTCTCTTCTCCTGTCGGAGACGCTGCGCGTTGGTATAGCCTGTCCGCAGGACTTATACCAAGTTGCATTCATACAGGTAACTTTCTGCTTTTCCTCTCTGTGTTACGGACACTTTCTTCAACGGGACGGACAGTTTGCCCCGGAGGGAAACCCTCCTCGCAACTGTCCTCGGGAACCCCCGCACAGAAGTGTCCTCCTCTGCGTCCTCTGCGGTTAATTCCAAAAATTCTCTCTTTGAACGCAACTTGGTATTACGAGACGCTACTTTGAACCTGCCCTAGCCTACAGCACGCCAAGGGCGTTACAAAGCTCCTCTTTCAGAGGCACGGGTATTTCCTATGCCTTCTCCTGACAAAGACGCACTCGCGTTCGGCACCCCACTTCGTATCTACGCGGTTGGTTTCTTCATCATTTTGCGTAAGTCGTGACCTTATACAAAGTTGCTTTCTTTCCACAGTACTCGAGAAGACAGGGCATAAGGGTGTAGAGCTTCATACCTGACATCCTTATAGCCCTTATACCTGTACTGCTCTATGTCAGTTAGATTTGAAAATAGGCGCAAATATTTACTAAATCTAGTTAGGAACATCCTGGGCAATATTTATTTTTTTTATAAAAAAGTAAATCATTATGCACAGTTGCAACCTGCTACTTTTGCTTTGTTAAAAACCCTGAAGAAGTGTTTTGTTATATCCAAGACACCTACTTGATAAATCTTTGAAATTATACCACATAAAGGTCATGAAACAACTTAATACCAGTATTAAATGAATTGATTATTGTGCCAAATCCATAACAGATTCATTGTAAATTTGCAATCACATACGAAAAGCAAAGCCTTAATTTGCGTGCAGATTAACTCACATCACGAAAAGAAGACATTTTCCGGAAAAGGTAAAAAGGATTATTATGATTTGACTTTAGTAAAGATTGTCTAATTGCTACTTATGCTGATATATTTTTAAAGTAGTAGGATATTTACTAAGAGTAAAAAAATCCATAAGCCTTGGGAATATAAAACCTCTAGAGCAATTATGGATGAGGGGTATAACCCCCCAAGATTTAACAAGTAAGGGACAAAACGTAAACGGAATAATACTTAAGTAAATATAGAAACACTTCAGTAAAATTCCTTGAAAAAATGCAGATTAAGCAGATGACATTTACCAAAAAAAATAGTATAAATACGAATGTGGTTATTAACGATTAGGGATGAGCAATTTTTCTCTAGAACCCTAAAAAGTATGCGATTTTACTTAATGACTCCTAATTATTTGGTATAAAATTGGAATATAAATCTACCAAAAAAAAAGACATTAAATTAGGAGTAAGTGAAATTTGAATCAAACACAAAAGTATCTACTGAAAGCCAGGCGAAGAGTTTTTCATTTCAGACATATGACACAGAGAAAGTAAACTTAAGCCTGTGGCAACGCTGAGCAAAAGTTACAGTCGATTAGTCACCAGCAACTGAGCGGTATTCAAAGAAAACTCTTAAGACTCATTATCCTCACTTGTATCGTGTCCGTCTGTATACATTGCTTTTTTACAAATGAGCTGCTGCATTTCATAGCGAGATAACATCATTCCGGCTTAGCAGCAAAAAGACTTGAATAGAAAGTCAGGTTTGGGATCATCAGGACAGAGCATGAACAGTATCATCAGGTTAAATGCAATCGAAACCTCAAGCCAAGCAGAGAATTCAGCAATGAATTTTCACAACTTGTATTCCTACTCTGATTTGGTTTCTGAAAAGGCTTTCATGTACGAAAGTCATGTAGCTTCAACAAAAGCTGGTTTACCAAAAGCATCTACAGATACACATACCCCCACAGTTACAAACCCTGAAACAGCCTCTAAGAATATAGGGTATTGGTCTACATCCTTACAGGCGTTGTTCGAGCAACTACCTTTAACCCTTGCTCATCTAGTCACGCCCAAGAGCATAGCTTTTTTTACGGTTGTAGTCGTTTGGGCGTGGACAGGAAAGATTGAACAGGTCAATCAAGTTCGAGGAAAATTTGTAGGATTAAGCAAGCTTGAGAAACTTCAGCTACAACATTTGGGCAAAGTCGTTAATACTGAGGTAGAAGACGCTCAACAGTTGAAAACGAGTGAAGCCGTCGCAGAATTAGACAGCGCACTCTTGGGTGCAGAAGTTGAAGTGCAAACGCAATATTTAGCAACTGACCAAATGCAGTTCAAGCACATCAAAGATTTGATGGCTCAGACTCGGATGCTGGCTCAAAGGAGCGCCTCACTCAAGGCTCAAGAAAAACAAGCTGGTTTAGGAGCATTAGACACGCTCGAACCACACGCAAAAATACCAGTACAGCCATCAGAACGACTAAAGCCAACGCAAATTCAGAAATTAGCGAAGGGAATGACTCACTTGCAAGCTAAAAAAGTGCAAACTCATCTCGATACATCTGTAAAGCAGGATTTCAGCACGAGTTCAAAAACAGCCGTATCTATTTTTCCAACTGCTAAACCCCTTAAGACATTAACTGAGATACATCGATTTAAAGTTGGATTGGCTGGTAAAAATATCACAAAGAAGAGAAAAATTATCAAATTAAAAGCAGATCAAACAGCCACTGCAAAATAATTCCCCACCGTGGAATCGGTGAGATTTTCCTTGAAGCAATTTCCGTATTTGCATACAGAGAACAATTGATAAACTGTCAATTGGGCTACAAACAACCTAACAAACTGATAAACTCATTCACTTCTACCAGAATATGAACACTATGAATCAACAGATTTCGGGTACTAGAAACTTAGATAAAAAACTTCCTTCCGAACAATTTGACCAAGTCGTTGAGGCAATTCTTGCTGGTAAGTATTCCTGGGCTTGTGTTCTCATGCTACGTTTTGCTGGCTACAATCCTCTACATTACATTCCCTACCGCACCTACAATCGGCTGCTTAAAGAGAATACCCACGTTAGTAGGTCAAATCAACAGCAAAACGATAATATCAAAATTGCTAAGCTACCCTCCGACAAAAGATCCCAAAGCCATGTGACACCAGCAAGTTGCCTAAGCAAAATTAAAGATTTAGCTTATCTTGAGGTAGTTGGCAAGAAAAAAACAGAAATCCGTGGTGGGAATTTGGAACAGTGGTTAACAACACAAGTTCACGAATATGAATCCACCAATCCTGAAATGGAACCAGAAAAAATCGATATTTTCCCTTAAAATTCTGTGACTTTAATTACAAACTCGTTGGAGTCAATAGATACTGATAGACAGTTGATTTTGTTGCTTAGTGTCTGCCATGCTGATTTCATATCTACAGCATGGCAGTTTTTTAGTTTTTAGAAAAACTTTATACTTTTTATTTAAAACCTGCCAAAATGGCAATTTTATACTAACTATTTTGTATAAATTATTAATAACATCAAAAAATGATGATTAAACTTCATTCTAAAGGAGAGAATAAATGACTATAAATAATTATTTTTGAGTGTCAAACATATTGGGATGATTGCTGAAGCAGTCACTACCCGCTGGAGTAGAGAACTCCTATAAATAGACTGACAGATCCAACGTTGCTTATGGTGGTTCTTTTTCCTAGAAAGTCTGAGCAAAGAGAAATTGCAGGGGTCTGTTCCCCCAATCCAAATTTCCACGGCTGCTATCTAGTCGGTGTAGGTTGCAGCAACGCTAACAGAACTTTCAGTGTGGAAAATGAAAAAGCAACGCTAAACTGTTATCTTGGCTGGTAATACTTATAGCTCTTTCGGTTCTCTCTTAATGATTGTCATCCTAGTCCTCCCAAAATAGGATGATGAGTGCTTAGTAAAGTTGCAATTTATTCAGAAATTACTGGAAGCTAAAACAACAAATAAGCTTCCAGTTTTTGTTAGAAAAACTACTGAAATGCTCATAAAGCTGATGTTAATAGTGATGGCATAATACCAATTCTCTGTAACAATGCGCTTAATAATTTCCCCCCCGCCTTCGGGACTACAGTTCAGTTGAATTAAGCTCAACTTCATAGAGAAACTGACTTTTCACGCTATGTGGAAAAATCCACGAAAAACCTAACCCCCTAGCCCCCTGACCTAGTAGGGAAGGGGCTAAGGTAAAAGCCTCTCTCCTCGTAGGAGAGAGCAATGGAAGCGAGGTTTTCCAGAACGAAGTGAAAAGTAAGCATAGAGAAATGGTATAATATTGAACTTTTTATAAGTTGGATTGAGAGACAGTGTAGACGTCCGTAAATTCCAATGAAGGATTTTTCAAAAATAGTTATTGAAACTGAAGAAATTATCAGCTTCCTTAAAAGTGAAATGAGTTATAAGGAAGTATGCGAGAGAATTTTGTATCAAAGAGTGATAAATCAGACTGCAAGGGAAAGAGGAATAACTGTAACAGCAGAAGAAATTGAGGGTGAGGCTAACCGCCAGCGTCGCGAAAGGGGTTTGGAAAAGGCTACGGATACACTCTTATGGTTGGCAGAGCAATTTATTACTCCGCACGACTGGGAAGTGGGAATTCAAAATCATCTGCTGGCACAAAAGTTAGCTGAGGTGCTATTTGCTCAAGATGTAGAAAAGTTTTTTGCCCAAAATCGTTTGGAATTTGAGCAAGTTATTTTGTATCAAATCGTTGTTGCCAATGAAAAACTTGCTCAAGAACTTTATTATCAAATTGAGGAAGGCGAAATCAGTTTTTATGATGCTGCTCACCTTCATGATATTGATAGCGATCGCAGACACAAGTGTGGTTATGAAGGAAAAATCTATCGTTGGGCGTTACAGCCTAAAATAGCTGCTGTTGTCTTTAGTACAGCACAAAATCAGTTGATGGGTCCTCTTAAAACCGACCAAGCTTTCCATCTTTTGATGGTTGAAGAGTTTATCCCAGCAGAGTTAACAGCTCAAAGTTATGAAGAAATTTTGAATAAAATGTTCAAACACTGGCTCGCTACTGAGCTAGATCATATGCTTTTCTCTAGACAAAGGATAGAGCAATAACACCTCTTTAAGCAAATGGCTTTGCCTAGAAGTACATTTATTCGTAGTTGTTCAAGCAACTATAACTTCGTTAACCAATTTTTATGCATTTCCCGATGATATTGTGTTGCCCTAACGCCCGACTTCGATTTATGTCCATAGTAAAAAAGCACCCAATGGAAGTATTCGTTTTCTCCTAACACTAGTTTTAAGTAAACAAGGTAACTCGCTTAGGAGCATATTACTTTTTTGGGCAGATGCTCACGCTGTCAGCACCAATACATTCTTAACATGAATTCATACTTTCATACTTAATATAAAAAATGCTTATAGCTCATATACTGAAATTGCTGGTCAAAAATTTTTCCTCTACATAGATTTATTTTCAGTAGTTTTCACTTGGTTTGTGGCGAATCCATAAGATTTTCAAAAAAATATCATTTAATTAATATATATAGTTTATATATATTCCAGCTAGACTTTGAACATTAATAAAATTTCATTTGATTCTTTAATAAACCTCTCATAAAGCTTTTGTAAAAAAATGAACAAAAAATTAAGGTTTTATTAAGGACTCTTGACAAATTGTATGAAAAATGACTAATTAATGAAGTTGGTACTCTAGTTGAGGAGCATGTTACATTACGTATTGAACTCGTCTGTTAGCTAATTTCAGCCATATAGCAATCTCCTACATTAAAAGAGAACTAGCTGCAGCTAGCTAACAAGTATAGGTAGTGATCTAACGTGTGTTAACTGACTTTTAACAATCCAGCCTTAAAGCAGGATTTAAACTTTTTTTAAAAGGGTTAATTAGTTCAATCATTTTGAGATTAGCTGCTAATCCTTTCGACTGAGTTCAGTCAAGCCCTCAGATTTCGTGACTCGACGCCGCTATTTCCCTATGAGTTCTTACGTCTCTATCAAATTTTGATAGAGGTTAGAATACAGTGATTTTTTTGCAGCAGATTTGAGGTAACCCCTTGGAACTATAGAGAGGGCGTTCCTGAATCAAGGAATAATGTAAAGAAATATAAATTTCTTGAGAAGCTGCGTAAAATCCCTAGCCAACCTCCGATAAATCAATAAAGGCTCAAATCAGAACCACCCTATTTCATACTTCCTGTCTACAATACCAGCGGTAAAGTAGATAATATGTATAATAGATGACATGAGGTTAGCAAGATAGTGTTGTTTATCAGGGACACAGCTACCATGCTTTTTCGCTTATCTAGTCAAAGATGCATAATTCCTTCGCTAACAAGATTCTGCGGATTTTTGCTAGCCGATGCGTATGTACTGCTTCTTGATTTACGAGAGAAACAAAAAATAATTTGATGTGTCTGCAACTCTTGGACTACCCTATTGATTCAGGTTTACCCCATAAACCCGCTCAGATAGGGGAACCAAGGAGTCGCTCAACCCAGGAATAACCCCCCTAAACCCCATAAAACTAGGAGGGCGACTTCCAGGGTTAGCAGCACATTATATACTCACTTAATTAGCTTCCCAGGGCTAATTAAATATACAGCTGTCAATCCTTTGCTCCGGAACTTGCGACAGCTGTAGCGGACTCATATGCCCACAATTCGTATATAACGGCAACTGGTAACAATTATGTCATACCGATCAGGTCAAACACAAGCATTTGTAAAGCCGCAACTTCGTCAGCAGCAAGCTTTTGGGGCGGTTGTTACGACGGACGCGGGCATTACTATCCGCAACTGGTAATCCAACCGAAAACTAATTTCCATTGGTCATCACATCGAGTTCAGACCAAAGACGAATTGTTTCGGTGGAGGAAAGGTAATGCCATCAAAAATTTCGCAACAGCAGCTATATCAACAACTCACCACAGCTTTGGGTGAGACATCACAAGAGGAACTGGCAGAGTGGTTCACACAAGCACAAATTGTGGAGCCAGCACCCACAAAGCAGTTCTGGCTTTCAGGTGATAGTCCCGGAATATATCTCATTGTTTCTGGCAAAGTCAGACTGTTGGATAGTGCGGAGAACTTAATCACAACTCTTGGTTCTGGCTCCTCGTTTGGGGAAGCAACACTGTTTGCACAACAAGACTTTGTGCCATACGCCGCTAGAGCATCAAGCAACGTCAAGCTTTGCTATCTCAAACAAGAGATACTACAAGCACTGATGGAGAAATATCCCAATATCCGCACTTATTTGTCGAAAAAAGCACAATTGTGGGATTTGCTGATGATATATCGGCAAAACTCACAAGCCGAGTGCCAGCCATCGGATGTACCAGGGATACTCAAAGCCTTATCGCTATTTGAACAGCACACCCTGGACACCAATGAGGAAATATCCGCACCACCAGATGCTTTGTGGCTGCTGCACAAAGGGGAACTGCGGCATCCTCAGGGTCACCTGACACCCGGGAAAATTGTTGCCCACCCACAACAGGGTATTTGGCAGGCGACACAACCAAGCATCGCCTACATTCTCCACGATTCTCAATGGCAGACAGCTAGTGAACACTGGCAGCAATTGGCACAATTCGTTGCTCCCCAAGAATGTCCACCCGTCATTAAAGACCAAAAGCCACGTCCTAGTAAGTCAAAACCAGAAAGAATAGCCACTTCTGGAAACGTCATACCCTTTCCCCAACGCTCCTCGACGTCAACACAAAAGCCAAAAAAATCACGCCCCTACTTTCCCAGCCCCAAGGTAAAAGCGGCGCAAGTGTGGGGACAGTTGAGTAAGACTTATCCCTTCATGGCACAACAAAGCGCCGCCGACTGTGGTGCTACGTGCTTGGTGATGATTGGGCGCTATTGGGGCAAGCGGTTGAGTGTCAATCGACTGCGGGAGTTAACCAACGTTAACCGCTCTGGTGCATCACTGCGTGCTTTAGCCGCTGCTGCCGAAAGCATGGGCTTTGCTACCCGTCCAGTTAAAGCCAGTCTTGACAAATTTGCTCAACAACCCCTACCAGCGATCGCCCACTGGGAAGGCAAACACTACATAGTCGTCTATGAAATTACCCCTAAGAGGGTGATTGTTTGTGATCCCGCGATCGGTCAACTAAGCCTAACCCATGCTCAGTTCAATGCTAAGTGGACTGGGTATGCATTGCTGTTGCAACCCACAGCGCTGCTTAAAGAGGCTGAAGAAGCAAGTGCATCATTTTGGCAGTTTTTTGAGATAGTCAAACCTCACTCCAAGGTCCTGCTGGAAGTATTTATTGCTTCAGTCGTGATTCAGGTGTTTGGACTAGTCACGCCACTCTTGACTCAGCTGCTGTTAGACCGAGTCATTGTCCAAGGTAGTACCCTGACTCTCAACGCTGTCGGTTTAGGATTGGTGATCTTTGGTCTGTTCCGCATCGTGATGAACGGCGTGCGGCAATATCTACTTGACCACACGGCAAATCGTGTCTCTGTAGCACTGCTGGTGGGTTTTATCAAACATACCTTCCGCTTGCCCTTGGCGTTCTTCGAGTCGCGTTACGTCGGCGATATTGTCTCTCGTATCCAAGAGAATCAAAAAGTTCAACGTTTCCTCACCGGCGAAGCACTGTCAATTTGCTTGGATTTGTTGACAGTATTTATCTATATGGGATTAATGTTCTGGTACAACTCTTCGATGGCATTGCTAGTGCTGTTGATTGTGCCGCCATTTTTCTTGCTCGCACTGTTTACCACCAGTATTTTACGTCGCATCTCCCGAGAGATTTTTACTGCTGGTGCTGAAGAAAACAGCTACCTGATTCAATCCCTGACAGGTATTCGGTCTGTACGCTCAATGGCGATTGAACAAACGGTGCGCTGGCGTTGGGAAGAACTTTTAAACAAATTAATCAAAAAAAGTTTTACGGCTCAAGTTATTTCCAACCGCCTGCAAATTATCAGTGCAAGTATTGAAACTTTAATCAACACAGGATTACTCTGGTACGGAGCATGGCTGGTCATTCAGAACCAGCTGACCATTGGGCAATTAATTGCTTTCAATATGTTGTTAGGCAACGTCATTCATCCTTTCCAGCGACTGGCGGTGCTATGGAATCAATTGCAGGAAGTCATCGTTTCTGTTGAACGTATTAACGATGTCCTAGAAGCCCAACCAGAAGAAGACTTGCTCTCCTCACCCCGTCAGTCTTTAACGAGACTTCAAGGGAGAATTCGCTTTGACAATGTCACTTTCCGCTATCACTCAGAAAGCGAGAATAACGTTCTAGAAAATCTTAGCTTTGAAATCCAGCCTGAACAAACAGTCGCAGTGGTCGGGCGCAGCGGTTCTGGAAAGACGACTTTGTCAAAGTTAATTTTAGGTTTATATCCCCCGACAGAGGGCAAAGTCTTAATTGACGGTCAAGATGTCAGTAATATTTCTCTAAAATCACTGCGTTCTCAAATTGGTGTCGTAGACCAAGATAACTTTCTGTTTGGCGGTACGATTCGAGAAAATATCAGCATTGCCCACCCAGAAGCCTCTATAGAAGAGATTATCGAGGCAGCGCGTTTAGCTGGGGCGGATGAGTTTATTGTGCAACTACCAATGGGTTACGAAACCCAAATCGGTGAAGGTGGTGGGATGCTTTCTGGTGGACAACGCCAACGTCTGGCGATCGCCCGCGCATTGCTAGGTAATCCCCGATTTTTAATATTTGATGAAGCCACCAGCAACCTAGATGCGGAGTCAGAACGCATCATCCAGAACAACCTGAAAACCATTCTGACTGGACGCACCAGTCTGATTATTGCCCATCGCCTTTCCACCGTGCGCAATGCCGACTTGATTCTGGTGTTAGACCGAGGCGTCTTGATAGAAAGCGGGACACACGACGAATTAATCGCCAAAAAAGGACATTACTACTACCTCAACGAGCAACAACTTCCCCAAGCTGGTTGAGTTGGGAGTCGGTTATAGGGTACAGGTTACAGTTTGTCCGTTGTCCCCTTGTCTTCCCCTACTCCCTCCACCTCTCGATTTCAGGTGATACTATGCCACACCCATCTCGTCATTCACAATCTGCGCTTGCCAGAAGCGAGCCGGATGAGTATAAAAATAAAAATGACATAAGTAATACGGAAAATACTGAGAAAACTATAGACGCGACAAGTGAGGTAAACGATTGGTATTACGGTACTGAGGAACTGCTAGATGCTTTACCTAAAGTCTGGACGCGTTCTTTGCTATACGTGTTGGTAGCTTTTGCAGGGATTGTCTTACCTTGGACGATGGTCTCCAAAGTTGATGAGACAGGGAGCGCTAGAGGGCGTATTGAACCGAAAGGTGCTACCCAAAAATTAGATAGTCCAGTGGGCGGGGGCGTCACTGTTGTCAGGGTCAAAGAAGGCGAAACCATAAAAGCAGGTCAGATTCTGCTGGAATTAGAGTCAGATATCTTAAGAACTGAACTCAACCAGACTCTGACAAAGCTAGATGGGCTACAGAATCGGCGCGAGTCCTTAGAGCTACTCAAAAATCAATTAACGCTGGCTGTGAGTACTCAGCAGCAACAAAACCAAGCTCAACAATTGGCAAAACAGTCTCAAGTACAGCAGGCGCGACAGAATCTTGATGCTCTTAAAGCTGTCTATAACTTAAACAAAGAGGAAAAACTGGCTAAAGTTAACCAAATGCAGCAAGCTCTTGACTCTAGCAAGGCTGCTTATAAATTAGCAGAAGTTCGTTTTCAAGCTTCTCAAGAAAAAGTCCCACGCTATCAAAAAGCCTATGAAGACGGAATCATGTCACTAGACCGCTTCAAGGAAGTAGAACAGTCGGCAAAAGAAGACTCTGAACGCCTTGCGCAAGCTGGCTCTGATATTTCTCAGGCTGAGTCGAGGCTTAAAGAGCAACAAAGCAGTTATGAGAAGACTATTCATCAGGCGAAATCTGAGATCCAGCAAGCCGAACTGCGCTTACAAGAAGAACAGCGTAACTATCAAAGCCTGATTCATACAGGTCAACTCGCACAACTCAAAGCTGAGGAACAACTCAAAGAACTGCAAACACAAATCAAATCGCTGCAATCGGAAATTGCCCAGACTGGAAGCCAGGTTACATCTTTAAAGATTCAGTTAAGACAACGAGTCGTGCGATCGCCTATTAACGGTGTGATTTTTGAACTGCCCATAACCAAGCCAGGAGCCGTCCTACAACCTGGTCAGAGAGTTGCTCAAATTGCACCTCAAGGTGCTGGCTTAGTACTCAAGGCTAGTATGCCTAACCAGCAAAGCGGCTTCTTGAAAGTGGGAATGCCGGTGAAAGTCAAGTTTGATGCCTATCCTTTCCAGGAGTATGGCATCGTCCAAGGAAAAGTGAATAGGATTTCTCCAGACTCTAAAGTTACTCAAACACCTCAAGGCAACATAGAAAGTTTTGAGTTAGAAATCGCTTTGAATCAGCCATATATCCAGAACGGCGACAAACGTATCGCATTAACTCCTGGACAGACAGCCACTGCTGAGGTGATTGTCCGTCAGCGTCGTTTGATTGATTACATCTTAGACCCGTTTAAGAAACTGCAAAAAAGCGGGTTAGACCTTTAGTCAAAAATCTAAACTCTAAAATCTTTGGAGGAATTGCCGCATGTCAAAAGGTTTGACCATTTTGGGTGAAGACATCATTCACCATATCAAAGTCTCGTGCCAAATACCTGGAGTTGTAGAGGCGATCGCTTTTCAAAAAATTATTACTCAAGCAGCACAAGAGGCAGGTATTACAGTCACACCAGAAGAACTACAGCAAGAAGGAGATAGACTGCGGGTTGCTAAGAAACTTGTTAAAGCTCAAGACACCTGGACATGGCTGAAAAAACATCATCTGTTTCTGGATGATTTTGAAGAATTAGCCCACAGCAACGTACTTTCTCAAAAGTTAGCGCACCATTTATTTGCTAATAAGGTTGAACAGTTCTTTTACGAACACCAACTTGATTATGTTGCCGCTGTCACTTACGAAGTCATCTTAGAAGATAGAGACTTGGCATTGGAACTTTTTTATGCGGTGCAAGAAGGCGAAATTACTTTCCAAGAAATCGCCCGTCAATACATTCAACAGCCAGAACTCCGTCGTGCTGGTGGATATCAAGGAACCCGACGGCGCACCGATTTTCGACCGGATATTGCTGCTGCGGTATTTGCAGCCAGTCCACCAGAAATACTCAAACCAATTGTGACTCCAAAAGGAGTCCATCTAATTTGGGTTGAAGAAATCATTCAACCCAAATTAGATGAGGAGTTACGCACTGCGATCCAGCAACAATTGTTTTCTGGATGGCTACAGCAACAATTTGAAACACTGGAGATATTGACTCTGTTAGATTCCGCTACTCATCCTCAAGCATCAGAGGATGTGTTGATGCAGGCTTAAATTCCGTTTTCAGTTAGTCTCCATGATGTTAGGAGATTTTCACATTTTTTTATTTACTTAAAAAGAAATTGGGTTAGATTAAACCATTTTTTTTTGAGAAAGGATAACTGATAACTGATTAGGTCAGGGTGAGTATTGCTAAAAAGTTTTTTGTATTTAGAAGTTCAATAATTATCCAACTTTTTTTACTAAACTTTTGAACAAAAGGAGGTTATTTTTATGAAATTTACGTGAATATTTAAATATTTAAAACAGGTTTTTTTGACGTTTTAACGAAAATTTAAAGCATAAGTATCTGGGGCTTTTTCATTAAAAATAAAAAGCTCTACTCTTTGTGTTGCTTTATTTTTAATACTTTTTTTAATAAAAATGACTTAAATTAAAAGCCATTTCTTCACCAAAAATATAAACAAATTAAATTTTAAAAGTATGGCTTTTTCAAAATAGAATGCTATAGTTATATACGTAACCAAAAAAAGTTTGGTTGCAAAGATAGAACTAAAAACAACAAGTAATTCCCAGGAGAAAACCATGATTATTTCTGATATCTCTCACATTGAAGTTGCTGCTGAAGACAATCAAGTTCTAGGTGGAGCTGCATTTGCCGATGCATATTCTAGTGGAAACGCTAACGGTACCAACTTCGCTTCGACATATACCAGCACTTATACCAGTGCAAGATCTGGATACACCTACTTCCCCTTCTACACCAGCCCCAATAGTGCTAACTCTGGCTCAACCTCTAGCTCATCTGCTGCATAGGCAGAACTTTGCTTAGAGGCATACTAACTAGAAAGTAAAAATCGCTGAAAGTTGTTAAACAACTTTCAGCGATATATCCGCTTGGAAAAGGGGGAAATGATGAGCCGATTAAAAGTTGTTGACCTAAGCTTTTTTGAAACTGAACTTCCAAGTGATAGTCAAGTGCATGGGGGACTTACTGTCTACTCACCTACAGGCAGTAGTTACTCAACCTCTGCTACCTCTAACTCAAGTTCAGGTTCCAATGTAACTCATTACTTTGACCGAGCTACTGGCAAATATAGCTATAACATTGGCTACTATGTTGCTGGTGCTGTCGCTGGTGGTGTTGCTGGTGCTGCTGCTGATGGATCTACTTTCACCACTGCCTATTCAAGTGCAAGTGCTTGATAAAACTTGTGTTACCAAGTTTTAGTTCAATAAGCTATTGAGTATAAGCCCCGACAAAGCACGTGGTTTTATTCAATAGCTTTTCTGTTATGTTGATACCAATTCAGACAAATCAACTACTAATTCTCAGGAGAACAATATCATGATTATCAATGATCTGTCTCAGTTAGAAATTGTTGCTGAAGAAGCAAAAGAAGTTCAAGGTGGATTTCAATATCATCCGCAGGCAAATGCAAATGCAAGTGCATTTGCATTTGCATCTGGTAACTATTTTGCTACCACCTATACCACAACTTATACCAATGCATTATCCTACTCGAATGTTATCTCTGGGTCTAATGGCTAAAGATTTGTTGAACGCCGTACTCAGTAGATTGTAGAAATTGCTGAAAGGGTTGTAGAGACGTTGCATGCAACGTCTCTACAGGGTTTGGATGATACACAAACCAATTAAAACTAGTGCGATAGACTACTAGGGCTAAACAAACAAAGCCCGCCTGCGCGGGCTATATATTACTTTCAGGGCATTAAAAGTAGGATTTGGTCTTTTGCTAGGTTTCGTTGCTCAACCTAACCTACCTGAGATACCAACAAAGCAATAAATCGTCTTCAAGTATCAGCGTTTTCCTTGCTTACCAATCAGGAGTCTGAAATAGCTGCTTCGCGTTTGCGTTTCCTGGTCATGCCAAGTATCCCACAACCAAAGAGTAAACTAAGAACTGTCGATGGTTCGGGTGCTTGAACTCTTACCTGATTCGTTTTAATTTCAACTAAAGTGAGATAAGTTGACTTGTCAAAAGTACGGGAATAGTTACCCTTAACAGCAGCTTGAGCAATTTCTTGCGTTCCGCCAAAAGATGTATTATAAGAAGTCTGACCTGGATCTAGGGTGATGCTACTGCTCTGTTTAATTTCAAGAGCATCATCGTTACCTAGAGTCGCTAAATTTCCGGCAATGGTAAAAGAGTCTAAAAGGCTGTTATTTTCGCTGTCGTATAACGCAAATTGTAGTAATCCATTAGCAGTAGCATTTTCCGCTGTTGGATTGTCAATCGATGTTTTGAGATCCAATAACCCATTGAAATCAAAAGAAAATGTTTCGCCAGGTTGTACTAAAAAGTCGTAACCCAGAACCCCTGCAAAGCTTTGCCCCTCTCCAAGATAGCTAGCACCCTGACCTTGAGCTTTGCTACTAGATGAATTGGAGGCAAATGTCAAGGCAGAGTTTGGATCGACTTCAAAATAGGCATTTGCATTGGCATTGGCGTTCACTTGAGCATCTGTGCTAATCGCGTTACTCACAGTATCAGTAATAGTCCTAATACCCAATGGATTGCGATTAAAGTTCTCTATATTCAATGTTGCCTCAGAAGATCCAAAAGTAGCAGCGTGACTGGGTGACGCTACTAATATAGAGCTTGCCATTACCGGAGTAGCCAGTAGCAAAATTCGGTTGATAAGCCCCAGGTGTTGCTTCATACAATCCTCGTTTGTAATTTTTTGATTCTCAGCTGAAAACGCTTGCCTAACGTTAGGTTTGGCAAGTCTGAAAATTGCCACTCTGAAGTCAAGGGCTTTGTAAATCCACAAGCCCTTCTTGCAGTGGTGGCAAGAAGTTTTTTGTTTAATCACAAATCATGGCTTTATCCGTCTTCGTACCCAAAAGACACTAACCATCAAATTGGTAGTATTACGCTGACACCCTGTGCGATGAATTTTTACTTACGTAATTATACTAATACCTTGAAAGAGTGGCTTTTATAAATTTCATGTAAGCTACTATCAATTTTTCTAGAAATTGGATGTTTAAACTGTAAAGCCTAAGTATTTTTAAAGTTGCGATAAATACATATAGTGGCTCATTTCAATTGAGTGGAATACAGGGGTTTGTAGGGGGCACAGCATTGCTGTGCCCCTACCTATGGTGTATCCAACGCCAGAATACTGAATTTAGATACAGCAACAACAAAACCAATCAACCGATGTTTTGAGGGTGTGTTAGGGTTTGCCGTAACGTACCCTAAGGCTATGTAGCTGATTCTGGGGATGATTCGGATTTTTCAGGTTTAAGTAATGGGAATGCGATCGCATCCCGAATACTCGCGCAGTCTGTTAACAACATCACCAACCTGTCAATTCCAATCCCTAACCCACCTGTAGGCGGCATACCATATTCCAACGCGGTCAAGAAATCCTCATCTACCCCTTGCGCTTCCAAATCACCAGCAGCTTTTCGTGCGGCTTGTGCTTCCAAACGTTGGCGCTGGTCGATAGGATCGGTCAACTCTGAGAAGCTGTTGGCAGTTTCCCGTCCAACAACGTATAACTCAAATCGCTCCACCAAACCTGGCTTGGAACGGTGTGGCTTTGCCAGTGGCGAAATTTCCACTGGAAAATCGGTAACAAAGGTAGGCTGAATTAAGTTTTCCTCCACCTTTTGCTCAAAAGCTTGATTCAGGAGCTTGCCAATTGAAGGGCAATCTTCTATATTTTCTAGTCCAGCATTTTTACTCGCTGCTTTTGCTTCTTCTAAAGTTTGGAACGAGTTGAAATCTAAACCTGTATATTCCTTCACCAAATCGTGCATTGTCACGCGCCGCCAAGGGGGAGTCAAATCCACTGGTGTGCCTTGGTAGGTAATTTGTAACGTGCCAAGAACCTCTTGGGCAACGGTGGTAATAATCCCCTCCGTCAATGCCATCATGTCGTTATAGTCGGCATAAGCTTGGTAAATTTCAATTGTGGTAAATTCAGGGTTGTGACGAGTGGAAATTCCCTCGTTCCGGAAAATCCGCCCCAGTTCAAACACCTTTTCAAATCCACCTACAATCAAACGCTTGAGATGGAGTTCCGTCGCAATTCGCAGATACAACTCCATCTCCAAAGTATTGTGGTACGTGATGAACGGACGCGCATCTGCACCTCCTGCTTCTGCTTGGAGAACAGGAGTTTCAATTTCAATAAAATCACGTTGTTCCAAGTACCGACGAATACCAGCCGTAATGAGAGCGCGACGCCGGAAAGTTTGTCGGACTTCAGGGTTTACTATCAAGTCAACGTAACGCTGACGGTATCGCTTAGCAACATCCGTCAACCCATGCCATTTATCAGGTAAAGGCAAAAGGGATTTAGTTAAAATAGTGTATTTTTTTACAAAGACAGATAGCTCGCCCTTTTCAGTCCGTTTGATTGTCCCCTTGGCTCCCAAGATGTCGCCGACATCTGTAAGTTGCTTCAAGTGGTTGAAAGCATCAGCATCAACATCTGTCATGCTTTCTTGAATGCGGTTTTTCTCTAAATAAAGCTGAATTGTGCCGGTTTCATCTTCCAAAGTGAAGAAAGCCAGTTTACCGAAAACGCGACGCGCCATAACGCGCCCAGCCACAGTGACTTCCAAATCAACTTCTTCACCAGTGGGCAAATCGGCAAATTTTTCCTGTAATTCAGCGGCGTGATGGGTTGATTCCCAATGATAGGCATAAGGGTTCATCCCTAGTTGCCTCAGCTGTTCTACTTTTTCCAGCCGCGTAGCACGAATATCTTCTTCCGACATGATTGACGAACTAAATAGGGCAAGACTTCATTATTGTATTTGACCTCTCCGCGTCTTTTCAGACGGAGATTCAAATTCTGAAGCTGAATTCTCAATGCTCAATTCTAACTCTTTTCATTTTCGCTCTTTTCTTTCGACAGGAAACAAGCAGAGCAAGCACTGCACCTGTTGATTTTTGAGACTTTATCATTAGAAGACAGGTTGACTGTTGTAGAGGGTACAAAGTTGCGTTAGCGTCAACTGCTATAAACAGCAGCATAAGCTGTTGGCAGCTGACATCACTAAAAAATGCAGCAAGAGAAATTATATGCACGCAAAGTTACAGTTTGAATACGATCGCTCTGCTGACACCCTCTACATCAACAAGCTTCCTCCATACCCAGAGCAAGAACCAGCAGAAATTGAGTATGGTGTGATTGCTCGTCTGAACCCTACTACTGGTGAAATTGAGAATCTGGAAATTCTGTTCTTTTCCAAAAGGATATCCGAGAAACCGCTTTTGGAACTGCCACTGATAGCAGTTTTTCACTTCGCGCCTACTGCATAATCTTGGGGATTTCCTGCATCAATCCGTATTATTTTTGGTTGTTTAGCTACTAAGTACTGGATTTCATAAATTCGTACCGCAATATGAAGTACCAAAAATAAATTATCCATTATGTAGGGTGGGTTAGGCGCAGGACAGTTGGTCTTTTACATGATAACTAAAGTGCGCCGTAACCCACCATTCTTTCGGTGCATTACTACAAATTGGAGATTTTTTGAATTGCAAGTCCCTAAAACTTGTAATTGCGCTTCCTTTCTTCATAATGCATACGTAAGTCCTGTTGGTGACTTTTCAGGTTATGTGGAAAAATCTACTTCTTACCTAACCCCTACTCAGATTTAGACCTTTTAATGCGATCCATTTCCCTTTGCAATTCTTCAATTTGGCGGCGCAAAGTTTCGACTTCTTCATTTTGGGCAGTCTGCGCTTCTACATTCACTGCTCCCGCAGCGGTTGTTCGCTGATAATTTCCTCTCTTGATTTGCTGATATTCTTCTGATTCTGCCCACTGCCGCAGGTAGTGTATACGTTCCACGGCGAAAGGATGACTGAGCATCGTGCCACGACCGCCGTTGTAAATTAAGAATTTATATATTTGGTTCAGTCCATCTGCATCGAGTCCCTGGTACTCTTCTGACTGACGGATAAACTCTTGTAAACTGCATTCGTTGGCATATTTGATACTACCTCCCGAGACTTTCATCATAGAAGTCATCACAGTGTTCAAATCATCTATCACCAACAACGCGGCGCGGTCTGCTGATAACTCGGCTTTACGCCGCCATTCATAAAAGGCGTAAATTAAACCTTGAGTGACAAAATTACCTATGCCGAAGGTTAGATCCCCGATCGCAGAAGCAGCACTCATTGCCCATATCGCCATTTGAATTAAAATAGTATGACCACATTTAATATGCCCCAGCTCATGGGCTAGCACCGCCCTAATTTCGGCTTCGTTTAGCAAGTCTAATACCCCTGTATTTATGACTATATAAGGATGCTCTTGCCCCAGCGCATAGCTATTTGCTAGGGGATTTTGCTCAACAAATAGTGCAGGTTCTGGATAAATATCCAAATCCCGCACACATTCCCGAAACATCTGGTAAATAGTGGAATATTGGCGTGGCCCGACTTGGATGGTGTTGCCCATTAAATAAATTAACTGAGGGCGTTCTACGAAAAATTCCACAAATTTACGGGCGACAAAATCAAATCCGGGTAAACTGCGTAAGGCAAGTTCTGCTTGGCGATCCAGAGGATGCCTGAAGGCTTCGCTGGAAATTCCTTTGTAAGTTGGCATAATTAGGGGTATTTGGTTACTAGTTAGGAGTTAGGAGTTAGGAGTTAGTAGTTAATATAACAACCAACAACTAACACATAACAACTCACTCCTGAAAGTAACAACATAATAGTAATGGGGCTAAAAGCAACTAAAAAATCACTTTGTATGGGATTAAAAGCGTGTGATTGAAGCAGAAGTTCATTTGTCACTACATAACTTCCTGCGATCGCAGGCGGGTTTCCCTTCGTGGCCACATCATTTGACGATGGCACGGTTGGTAGCTCGCGCCTTGCGGCTAGGACGTAGCGCCCTGATTCAAGTCGGGGCGGCTTGCGGCTATCAAGGGCGGTATCGTACCAGCTTTGTTGCCTCGGCGTTGATGTGGCACGGTCCTGTGATTATTGTTGCCCCACCATCCGTACAGCAACGACTTGCGAAAGTGGAAATACCCCGCCTACAGCAGTGGCTACAAGTTAATAAACCAATTAGAACAGGTGACGCTTGGCCTGGTGGTGAATTCCAAGGACTCCTCCTAGTCTCTCCCCAAGCTTGGTTAAAAGCGCAACTGAGTTCTTGTGAGCATTTTCCGAGTGGCATTCCCACAATTATTGATGGAGTGGACGATTTGGAAGACTGGGTGCGTCAAGAGCTGACTATGAGCTTGGAAGCACATGATTGGGATCAACTTATGCTTGCTTACCCAACGATAGCTGAGGTCATTCGCTCTGCACGGGCGCAACTCACACACGAACTGTTCAAGCGCCCTGCAAATCCCTACGAATGTTATCTCATTTCTCTGGCAGAAGAAGAAATTTTGACCCGTCTGTATTCGGCTTTAGAAATATCCAGCTTACCTGATCCCTGGAAAAACTTCTGGCAGCAATTTCAACACAGAAACGAAATTTCTCCCTTATCTCCCTCATCTCCCTCATCTCCCTCATCCCCCTCATCCCCCCCATCGTCCTCATCCCTACTTTGGACAACGATCGCTCGTCGTCAAGGATTATTTTCTTTGCACTGTGCTCCCATTGAATTAGGAGAAATACTATCGCCAATTTGGCAGCGCCAGCCTGTGGTGTTTGTTGGCAGTGCCTTAGAACCGGAAACTGAAGCTCCCCTGTTCCGCCATCGCTTAGGGTTGGAAGATGAGTTAACCTGCCTGAAGTTTTCCTCAGATACCCAAACAGAAGCGATTCAATTGTACATACCCTACCAGTTACCCCTACCCAACACACCAGAGTTTCAATCAGCATTTATTCACAAAGTTATGACACTGGTGTGCCTCAGCGCTACAGGATCAGGATTGACAGTTATCCTTGTGGGAGATGTGCCCTTGAAAGCTCAAGTGGGGGCAATTCTTGCCTCCGAGTTTGGATCACGGGTGCAGGTGGAAAAAACTTGTTTGGATGAAAATGGGATTTTGGTGACCGGTTGGGAATTTTGGCGTGAGCATCAAAAGGTTTTACCTGCTCCCCAACTTCTGGCGATCGCGACTTTACCTCTGCCATCTCTAGAAAATCCCATAGTGGCAGGTCGAGTGGCGCACTACAAGCGCTTGCATCAAGATTGGTTCCGTTTGTACTTGTTGCCAACTGCTTTGAATGAATTGCAACGGGCTGTAGCCCCATTGCGAGAAAGTAAAGGGATCGTTGCTTTGCTTGATAACCGTGTGATTAACCGTAGCTACGGTGCTCAAATTTTGGCTGCCCTCAGTCCCTTGGCACGCATTAACTACCTCGATCCCAATCTGTTTTCCTCTGCAACAGAAGAGGACTCCGCTTGAGGTTCTCGCCTGCTTGCCTTCTTGCGCAAGCCAGGAATTCACAATTTTGAGTTTTGCATATTTTCTAGCACTCGCTTCCAACCAAGCGCTATCATCACCCTTAGCAGAGATTCATTTTTAACACTATGGGTGAAGCAAAGCGTCGTAAAGCCGCATTGGGAGAAAAACACGGTCAAGATACAACTCGCATCTTGCCGTGGGTTCCTATTACCAAAACCCAAGCAGAAAAACTTGTAGAATTGTCAACCCGTCTGACGTGGGTTGGTATTGGCGGGTTGGTTGTAGCTTGGGTGACAGTTCGTTTCATTGGTCCAGCTTTCGGTTGGTGGCAAGTTGTCTAAACCCAAGCTTAGATAATTTCCCTACACAACAGACAGCCTGGGTTACCCTAGGCTGTCTTAGTTTCTTCTTTGTTAATTTATTTACTATTCGTTCTATCGAATCTAGTATGTAAAGTATACTTGGTGAGGTAATTCTATTCGATCACATTGTATGTAAAAAACCTATTGTTACCAACGCTTTTCGTACTTTTGAGGCTTGAGACTATTGAAAAAGCGTATGCCTAATTCTTTTAAGCCGTTATTCAACTAAGTATAAATCGATAACTAAAAGAATGTCAAAAAAATATCTGCCTAAATGGCAACATGGTTATCTTGAGTTTAGTTATCGTCAGTGTTAAGTCAAACGATTTGGGTTTACACTTGAGATTGTGGATTAGGGAATTTTCCTGTATAGATAGTCACTGTCAAACCAGTTACCTATCCCAATTGAATATTTCAATCTACACATCGTCATCTACCAGTTTCGCCGTATCGCCTAGAGAAGTTGGTGTATATACCTCAAAATTTTTGCACTGCTTAGCGGTTGACACAAATTTGACAAGATATATACATGGTTAAAGATTCTGAAAAGAAGTCTAGCTTCCTGCGAGCAAGGAAGGGTGGCAAGTTAACCTAAAAGTAGCCAATAAAAATACAATATTCGGTATTTTCGGGAGTTGACTTGTGCCGAATATGAGTTACCCTTAAATCGGATTGCTTGAAATACCATCTACTCTGAGTGAATGTAAAGACAATATAAAGACTAGCAATCCTGTCCGATATTTTAGGTCTGCAAACTGAATATTTTGATACGACACGCAAAAACTATATCGACTACCCTGAGTTTGGTAGCCAATTCATGAATATATATGTATCTATGAATTGTAATGAATAGTTTACAATACCACTTGGTAGGAAAATCTAAAGAAAATATAAAAGCAACTCAAATGACTGTGGTGTTTGGAGGGAAAAAGTGTTTCTGAGACTCGCACAACAACATCGGCAATTTGTCCAGGACTTAGTAATGAACTTGCAAGCTTTAGCAATCGTCCTGGAGAGGCGTGGATATCCTGCCTCCTGCTATACCTGCGGCGACCAAATGAATAGTGCTTCGTTTATGGTTAGCCTGGGAGAAAATCATCTCATTCGGTTTTTAGTGTCCGATTACGGGATCACTTGGACGGAAATGCGGGATGATCGCGAATTAATGAAGTTAGAGGGTGCAGAGGCAGTTAACCAGCTACAGGAACTTGCCAATATAGTCAAGCATCCCATGCAAAACAATGTAGGTAATAAAACCTTAGCCAAGCGGTGTTAGAGATTAAAAAGTTAGGAGTTCAGAGTTAAAAGTTAAAAGTTAAGAAATCGTAACTAGTAACTCATTAACTCGAAACTCATAACTTCAATACCTTATTTCAAAGCTCATGAGCATTGCTGCCTAGTACGGCTACGCCCAATTCACGCATTCAAAATGCGAGAGAGCGCAAACTTCGGCTTCCTTTGTGTAGACGCAGAGCGGCTTCTAGGGTATGGTAGCTTTATTTCCGCCGCTCAGTAGTAGTATCCGGTAAGTATCCAAAGCATCTTGACTCTCATTAGAGTGTCAATTCAAATCAGCAAGCAAGCGAAAAGACTTACAAACCATTTCCAATCAAAATAAACGGTGCCCAATAGTAAGGGTGACTGAGGCTACTACCGATGCCTTGCTGTTGAACAGCTACAGGAAAATTTCCTGTAATCAAAGCAATTTGCGCCTGTCGTAAAGCTTGAGCTTTTGTCAACTTGCCTGAGGGTAGCAAGGCATAAAAAGAACTCATTAAAGACTGCGTACCGCCATCATCTACAGCCCATAACGAAGCAATGGCAGAACGGGCACCAGTTTTTTGAATCTGGTAACCAAAGCCGAGAATTTCTTCACCGTTACCTAGCTTTCCTCCTAAGCCGGTTTCACAAGCACTCAACACAACTAAATCAACACGGGGTAAAGACCAGCTAGCGACATCTCTGAGGTTAGCGCGATCGCCATTCCCAAACAAGATAAAAGAATCTTCGGGCTTACCTACGACAAACGCCGCATGAGTTGCTAGATGAACAATTGTATGATCGTCCATTTGCGGCACAGTCGTCTTGAGGGTAAAAGCATCATCTAAAATTTGCGTTGTTCCTGGCACAGTAGCTGCTAAACTTTCCACTTCCCGCTGTGCAAAGGGTAACCCAGAAAAGGTAAGCTGACGATTAGCCACTTTGACCGCGTAACTACCTTTGGTAAAGGCAGCAGCTAAAACGCGCACATTAGATTCCCTTGGGGTGTTAAAGTTAGTCAAACTGGCTGAGGTGATGTGATTCACACCAAAGCGCTGCACGAGCCATTGTTTGCCATCATACAGAGCCGCTAGAGGAATGTAGCGCAACTGGTCATCTGGTGCGTAAATTAGCGTTTGTGTACCTGTTTGCTTCAGGTCGTTTTCTATCGGTTTGATTAACCAGTCATATAATTGCCTTGCGGGTGTTTTGACATCTTCTGTAGTGCGATTTTCTAAGCCTTGGCGAAAAGCTGCAATTGTCTGGTATAACTTTTCTCGTTTGACAGCGACGGTGCGATGAATTGGCGGAGATTCTGGAGTGATCAGGATTAATTCCAAACTGTCTTTTAAAACAAGGGGATACAGAAGTACAGATTTTTCTGGCAATCGTGCCAAATTATCCCGAATCGCATTGAGACTTTCTAAATCCAAATTTTGCTGCCTTGCTGTGCGGCTGATTTGGTCTACCTGTGCCGTCACTGCGGGACTAGAGATGAAATCATAGAATTCATCCATAATTTTTTGCTGAGTCGCCACCAATTCTTCAATCCGCTGTTTCTGTTGCGGTGTTCGCGATTCTGCAGGAATCTCGCGCAGTGATGCCAGTTCTTTACCTTGGGTAACAGCATCATCCAGGGTTTTATCCAACTTTTGTTTAATTTGTCGTTCTGGTGGCACGATCTCAATGCCTTTGACAGTTAGTTGATTACCCTGCACGTTGTGGAGATACTCTTCGAGTTCTTCCACTTTCACCAAATCCATAATCCGTAGCGCTTCCTTGATACGCTTGCCCTTTAGTAATGCTTCACCTAGCGTGCGGTATGTCTGAGCAACAGTCAAATTGTAGGCATCTATTTGCTGTACAGAAAACGCTGCTGGGTTCAAACGAACTTTCTCACGATTGATAACGCAATGTTTGTAAAAGAAAATTGCTAACTCTGGTTTTTGAAGTCGCTCAAATAAGTAACCTAAATTGCTGTAGGTTTTGCCCAAAGCAATATGAGCCTGTCCTGGAGTTTTTTCGTTAAGCTGGAGTTCTTTGTTAATGCGTAAGGCTTGCAGATAATATTTGAGTGCTTGCGAATATTGACCTTGATTTTGGTAAACTCTACCAATGTTGTTGAGCGTTGCAGCATGTACAGAGCGTTCTTCGTTTTCTTGGCTCATGGCTAACGCTTTTTCTAATATCTGCAATGCTTGTGCAAATTTACCTTGCCCAGAGAGTTTGATCCCCTCTTGGTTGAGCCGCGTGACCTGAGATTGGTTATTGTTTTGGGGTAAAGCCTGAGCAGTTTTTCTCGAATTTGGGTGTGCATTTGCAGTCATCAGACGAGTTCCTGGGAATGCCATTCCAGAACTCAGAGAAATCAGTAGTGTAACAAAAACAACTCTAAAAAACCGATTAGGAACATGCATAAAAAAACCTTCCTCTGTCTGCAATTCATTAGTGCTGAGTGCTGATTAAATCCTCACGAATAAATTCAGGGGATTGAACAACAAGGAAAAAGAGTCTTTATTCTCCATGAATAAATTCACGGCGTAAGACCCCTTTTCCTTAACGCGTTTTACTCTGGAAACTGTAAAATAAAAAATTAAAACTTACGCATTGACAAATTTTTAATTATGTGTAGCAATAATGATTTGATTAGTGAAATGGAAGTTAAGCCTTCCTGAGCTTTCCTTGCTGTACTCTTAGTAGGGTGAGCAAAATCAACTTATGCACGCTTGGAAATACAAATAAGAAAGCTTGACGCGTTGAGTCATTGATTCACACAACGATTTTTTTGTAAAGTGCGTAAGTTCTAAAAATGGCACACTCAAGCATTGCTGGCTCACCCTCCGAGGGTGAGGGAGCTACATGAACAAATTGCACACAATATCTAACTTTATGCTATTCCAGATTTGGAAAATCTATTTTTGGCTGCAAAAAACTTTAATATGTCACAGGAAAAATCACAACAACCACAACTTTCATCAACGAGTGCCATTGACACTCCTGCAAGCAGTTCCTTGGAAAATTGGTTTGAATATCCCATAAGAGTTAACCCGCATCATACAGACTATGCAGGCATTGTCTGGCACGGTTCCTACATGGCTTGGTTGGAAGAAGCCCGAGTGGAATGCTTGCGAGCTATTGGGATCGAATATGCTGATTTGGTAGCTTTGGGCTGTGATTTGCCTGTTGTAGAACTCTCGATCCGCTATCACCGTCCTCTTCAGTTAGGTACGGCTGCGGTAGTCAAAACGCGCATGGCTGAGGTGACTGGTGTTCGCATCAACTGGGATTATGCAATTGAATCGCTAGATAGACAACAGTTATATGTCACTGCCAAGGTGACTTTAGTGGCATTAGATCGTGAAAGAGGCAAGATTATGCGTCAGTTGCCTACAACTGTCAAGGATGCTTTGGCACGACTTTCAGGATCAAAAAATCAACCATCTTAGATTATTAGTGGTTATTCCTAGCCTAAGCTTAAACAAACAAAGCTCCGTTCGCGTAGCGTGCGCTTTGCGCTCAGTTCCCGCTTGTTGGGAAACCCCAACGGGAGAGCCAGTTGCCTGCTGTCGGGAAACCCTCCTTCAGCACTGGTCTCACCGCCTGCAGGACTTCTCTCTGGATCACCAGGCTCATTCTATGCATCTTTAAAAAGAATTCGTATTAGTAGTTAGTAGTATTTTTTGAGGAAGAAAGGATTCTGCAGCTACCGCACTGAAAGCATTGCTGAATTCTTACGTTCTGCGTTCTGAGTTCTTCTTCAAAACTAACTACTAACTACTAACACTAAAAAAATGGTATTACCTAACCCTAACAACTTGGGACAAGGTTTGAGGTACCAGTATTATTTGATGCCAGATATCTTGAGGACTAACACCAAAAGCAGCATGCAATAAAACAATAGTAACGGCAGCAATAAACGCAGTCTTCATCGTCGTTTTCACGACTTTTAGTAATAAGGTGAAGACAATCCAAGACACAATTACGGTCGCAAACATAGATACACCGCTTCCTTTAGAATAGTCTTACCAATGAAGGTATTGGAGGAGAAAAAATTTAGTGAATGTAACAATTACAGATGTAAACGCTCTTTTACCCAAGTAAAACCAAAATTTTACTTGGGCTTTTTCCTGTAATTGTTCTGCGCTCACTATACAATAAAACAATGAAAAAATTAGTATGCCGTAAAACCTTCTTTAAAAAATAATTAAAAAAAATATTTTGATTATTTGCTACAGTTTTTTGATACAATGTATATAGGAATTGTTCACGAAAAAAAGTATAAAATTTTTCCTATTATCCTATTATTTACAATAAGAAAAATTAATATTTAGTAAGTTGAAAAAGATACCCGAAAACTGTATCAAGAAATAAGATAGGCAATCTTGTAGCAGTAAGAAATTAGTTCAGAGGGGAAATACTCCGAATCTCTCGTTAGGTAGTTCTACTATAAAATGAGTGATAAGGGACTTCCAAACTAAAAAATATCCAACTTTTCTTGTGGGATGGGCTAAGAAGCCCGTCTTATAAGCTGGGAGGAACCAGGATGCCATTGGTGTCAACTTAACCCAAAACCCTGTCTTTAATCTCGTGCGCGGTGAGACAGAGAAAGCAGGCGGGTTTCCCAACCTAGGGGACTGCGTATCTCTTTCAGAGACGCTGAGCGCAAAGCGCACGCTCCGCGTTGGCGCAGCCTGTCCGTAAGGACTTACGCGAACGCCCAAGCCGCGTGCCGTATCTCCTCCGGAGACGCTGCGCGAACGGCGATAGCCGTGGCCGTACCCACGCTCGCATACCCGAAGGGTGGTCAAAGCTGGAAATGCCCTTGAAGCGGCTCTTTTGCTGTTAAGCAAGGCTTTCCTCCCAGTAGGGATTCCCAGCCTGAGGCTTGGGAACGAGGCAATTTCTAAAAGCTTGTTCTATACTGGTTTTGACCTTAAGTTGACACGTATGCCAGGATGCCCGCTCCACACAAGATTGGATAATTTCTTTGTTGGAAATCCCAAAGTAAATGACTAGCTTGTCTTGTTATACTCTGCTAGCAAATAAAAATTACGCATCAAAATAATTTAGCGTTCAACTGAGTGCTGAACGCTAAATACAGAGGCAGTAAAAACCGAGCGTTGCTAGTAGCTTTTTATCGCAAAGATATTATACGCGAAGGAGTTTGCAGCTTTTCAGTTGCTTTTAAAACTTCCTGTCTTGCCCATTGATCTGCAGCCAAAATATCATCTAAAGAAGGATTTGGATGGTTATCATTTGCGTGGCGATCGCACACCCATTCGATGCACCGAGGAATATCTAAAAACCCAATTTTTTCTTCTAAAAACAAAGCCACGGCTTGCTCATTAGCCGCATTTAATACAGCAGGCATAGAACCACCAGCCCTACCGACTGCATAAGCTAATTTCATGCAAGGATACTTTTGATGATCTGGTTCACGGAAGGTTAAACTTCCAATTTTGACTAAATCTAGGCGTTCCCAATTGGTGTAGATGCGCTCAGGCCAAGATAAAGCATACAGTAAAGGTAAGCGCATATCAGGCCAACCGAGTTGAGCGAGTACCGAGGTATCTTGCAGTTCAATCAGCGAGTGAATAATACTTTGGGGATGAATAACAATCTCGATATTTTCGTAATCCAACCCAAACAGGAAGTGAGCTTCAATCACTTCCAAGCCCTTATTCATTAAAGTAGCAGAGTCAACAGTGATTTTACGTCCCATTGACCAGTTGGGATGCTTGAGGGCATCAGCAACTGTGACCTCTGCTAACTTTTCTACTGCCCAGTCACGGAAAGCGCCACCGGATGCAGTCAATAAAATACGTCGCAAACCTTTATCTGGAAGACCTTGTAAGCATTGAAAGATAGCAGAATGTTCAGAATCGGCTGGTAGTAATTTTACTTTATGCTTTTCGAGCAAAGGTAAAACTACAGGACCTCCAGCAATTAAGGTTTCCTTGTTCGCTAAGGCGATATTTTTACCAGCTTCAATAGCGGCGATGGTAGGTAACAACCCAGCACAACCAACGATACCCGTAACCACGGTTTCGGCATCTCCGTAGCGAGCAACTTCTATGACTCCCGCCTCGCCAGCCAGTAGAATCGGCTGGGGAGCAAGGTCTTTGATTGCTTCTTTCAGTGCTGGCAATTTCTCCTCAGAGCAGATAGCTGCTATGCTTGGTCGAAACTGCCGAATCTGAGAAGCCAACAATTCTACATTGTTCCCAGATGCCAACCCCACAATCCGAAATTGATCGGGGTATTGAGCCACAATGTCTAAAGTCTGAGTACCGATAGAGCCAGTGGAACCAAGAAGAGTTATTGCTTTCACAATTGTTTAAGGATTGACAGACTACATTAATATAAATTGCCAGGGATGCACAAACATGCAGCTTGGTATCTAATTTATTATTTAGGCTGATAAGGAGATCACCAGATGGGGAGCTTGGCTGAGGAATTGAGCCATTTTCTCTAATAATAAAGATATCGCCTTGGGGAATCGGGTTTAGGGGTGTAGGTAAATTTTTCAATTCTGAATTGATTTGCTCTACACCTGTTCACCTGTTGGGGCGCAAAGCATTGTGTCCTTGAACCTCTTTCCAAATCAATTTTCCTTGGTAACAAAAATGTGTATATAGACACTATATATTTAAATAGAATTGCTTAGAATTATATCGAAGGCAGCTAAATTATAACTACTGATAGTCAATAGTTGAAACTTTATCAGCTATGTTGTTCTTCAGGTAGTTACTTATTTCGGTGGAGGAGTGGAATGTGCAAAATATTACTAGTAAGTTATCAGATGACAGCCATAGTGACATGGATGCATAGAGGAGTTTGAAAAACACTCAAGCTTATGGCTGAAATTCAAATATTTATCAAAAAAGTCTTATGGAAAAATGACTTTCTTTTCCCTGCAGTAATCTGGCTTGTTAGCCGATTATTGATTTGGGCTGCTATGTTGTTGGTTGGTCCACACTTGGGACCACCACCAGAAGGGATTACCCCTGAATTTGGCTGGGGGGTGTTTGATGCATGGGATAGTGTGCATTACCGGGCGATCGCCACATCCGGTTATGAATTTGCCAATGATAGCGAACAACACAATTTGGCATTTTTTCCCCTATTTCCCTTATTGATTTGGGTTTTCATCAAGCTGGGGTTGCCATTTGAAATAGCAGGTACGCTCATAAACAACCTGGCATTTTTTGCAGCGCTTTATTATATCTACTTTTGGGTAGATGAAAATTACGGCAGAAAGGAAGCGCGTTGGACAACAGCTGTGGTGGCTTGGTGTCCGTTGTCCATGTTTGGCACGGTCATTTACACTGAGGGGCTATATTTACTATTAAGTACAGCGGCTTTGCGAGCCTTTGATCAAAAGCGATACCGCTGGACTATCGTTTGGGGTGCAATGGCAACGGCAACACGCCCCACAGGATTAGCGTTGATACCTGCATTTTTGTTAGCAGCATGGAGACAGCGCAGACCCTTTATTGCGTACGTTGCTGGGTTTGCCACTGCAATTGGAGTACTTCTGTTTAGCTTATACTGTGCAATTCAATTTGGCGATCCTTTGGGATTTCTCCATGCACAACGCGGATGGCGACCTACATTAGGGTTTTATTGGCAGGGTTGGTTAGAGATGCTGCTGCAAATCACGCTAGGCACATCTGATTGGGAGTCTCTTGGCATAAAAGACTACTTACATCCCCTGTTTTTTGGCATTGTTGTCGGTTATGGTTATTATTTATGGCGCTTGGGCAAGCATCTTAGTTTTCCTGTTGTCTGCGGTTTTTATACTTTAATCTCGTTTTTGTTGATATTGACAGATGATTGGTTTATCTATAACTTACTGAACGCGGTTGTGATATTGGGTGGCGGTTATATGTTATGGCATTTACGCACTCAATTGACCCCAGTCACTGTTATGTATGGCTTTTGCGGAATAAGTTTGCTGCTTGCCTCTGGAGGTACAATTTCCTTAGGTCGTCTGGCTTACGGTATTGTGTCACTGAGTATAGCTTTTGGTGTGTTCTTGTCTCGCCATCCTCGTCAAGGTTACTTAAGTTTGGGCGTGTGTGCTATTTTACTTGGCAGACTGGCTCTTAAATTTGCCCAAGAACTTTGGGTAGGGTAAGTTTAACAATTCAAAATTCAAAATTTAAAAAAATATCCCTTTACACCATTTCACGAAATGCCTGATACAAATTCTTTTTCCCCTGCTCAAGAACTGCTGCCCACCATCTTCTAACCTTAAAGTGAAACGGTATTACACCCCACTTATGACTAAAGGTCAGATATTTTTGAGCAAAGCTTTATGGACAAAAACTCTCGTGTTTCCAGCAGCAATGTGGCTTGCCAGCCGACTCCTGATCTGGATTGCAATGTTATTGATTGCGCCATTGCTGCCAGCACCACCAGGATTGATTGCTACCACATTTGGTTGGGGGGTGTTTCATGGTTGGGATAGTGAACATTACCGCATCATTGCCACCTCTGGGTATGAATTCGTTAACGATGGCAAGACACACACCCTTGCTTTCTTTCCCCTGTTTCCTTTAATCATCCGAGTTTTGATGAACTTGGGTTTGCCGTTTGAAGTGGCTGGGACGTTAGTCAACAACCTGGCTTTTTTCGCGGCGCTTTACTTTTTATACTTTTGGGTTAAGGAACAATATGGTGAAAGTGTGGCGCGGTGGGTTACTGCTGTGGTGGCTTGGTGCCCATTATCGTTATTTGCAGCGGTCATTTACACTGAGGGGCTATATCTATTTTTGAGTACGGCAGCTTTGCGAGCCTTTGATAAACAGGAGTATGGCTGGACTGCGTTTTGGGGTGCAATGGCAACAGCAACACGTCCAACAGGTATCGCACTGATCGGGGCGTTTGCGATCGCAGCCTGGAAACAACGCAGACCCCCTATTGCTTACCTTGCGTCTTTTGCCGCTGCTACTGGACTAGTTTTTTTCAGCATATACTGTACGATTCAATTTGGCGACCCTTTGGCGTTTATCCACGCACAACAGGCATGGCGTCCCTCGCTGGGTTTTGATTGGCAGGGTTGGTGGAAAATGATCATGCAAGTGACAATTGGGACATTTAATTGGAAGCATGGCGGGATCAAAGACCCTCTGCATCCCTTGTTATTAACAATGATTACTGGCATCGGCTATTGTTTATGGCACTTCCGTAAACAGTTCAGTTCACAGAAAGTGGACTACGGCTTTGCTGCTTTATTCTTTCTTTTGTGGATACTCGCAGGCGATCCTTTGATTAACACTGTCGCTGTTTTTGGGAGTGCTTACCTGTTATGGCAATTACGCACTCAATTGACTCCAGTCACTGTGATTTATGGCTTCTGCGGTATAGGTTTGTTGCTAGCATCTGGAAGTACTATCTCTTTGAGTCGTCTCGTGTACGGTATTGTGTCTCCAAGTGTAGCTCTCGGTGTATTATTGTCTCGCTATCCTCGTTGGGGTTATCTGACGCTGTTGTTTTTTACTATCTTACTTGCAAGCTTCTCTATTCGATTTGCCCAAGAACTTTGGGCAGGGTAGATCAGGGGGATGAGGGAGTGAGAAAGTGAGGGAGTGAGGGAAACAGGGGGATGAGGGGGATGAGGGGGATGAGGGGGATGAGGGAGTGAGGGAAACAGGGAGTGAGAAAGTGATGATGAAAAAATTGATTTCGTCTCATCCTATAATTTGGATGATTGGCGTGAGTGCGTTCATTTTATTTGCGTGCAGCAGTTTAAGACATGAGCTATTTCAATCAACTGCTTATGACTTAGGAATTTTTGATCAGGCAGTTTACTTAATTAGCCAAGGACAGCCACCTCTTTCTTCTTTTATTGGTTTCCACATTCTGGGTGACCATGCTGCTTGGATTTTTTATCTTTTAGCCTTATTTTACAAAATATATCCCAGTGTGTACTGGTTTTTTGCAGTGCAAGCAGCTGCTTTGGCTTTAGGTGCTTTACCTACATGGCATTTAGCGCGTCATGCTGGTCTAACGGTGCAGCAATCTATAGCAGTCGCTGCGGTGTATCTGCTGTATCCACTGGTGTATAATATTAATCTTTTTGATTTCCACCCAGAAGTCATAGCTGTGCCAGCATTGTTAGGGGCGGTTTTAGCAGCTAGAGTGAATCGCATTTGGTGGTTTTGTTTATGTATCGTCCTAGTGTTGGGATGTAAAGCTGTATTGTCTCTGACAGTTGCAGCAATGGGAGTCTGGCTGCTGGTATTTGAAAAGAAGCGACGATACGGTGCGATCGCTCTACTGTGCGGTATAACTTGGTTTGTGATTGCAACCAAAATCGTCATTCCCTTTTTTGGTGGTCAAGACGCGTCAGTGGAACGTCATATTACTCGGTATGCCTATTTAGGACACTCTTTTTCGGAGGCTGCTCAAAATTTACTGCTAAAACCAGGACTGATTTTAGGACAAATTTTTTCATTAGGAAACCTAGGGTATTTGCTGCTTTTATTTGCACCTGTGATTTGGGGGCTTTCGCTACAAGGGTTGCAGCCTTTGGTTGGTGCTATTCCTACTTTAGCTATCAACCTTCTTAGTGACAGTTCTTTGCAAAAAGACTTGATCCGCCAGTATTCTCTACCACTCGTTCCATTTCTTGTGTTAACCGTCATTTCCACCCTAGCAGCGGGTCGGGGATGGTTACGCAACAAACGACAAATTATACTGTGGTCTTTAGTAGCTTTTATGGCTTTAGCCAAATACGGCTACTTCGCCTCTATTTACGTAGATTCATTGGATACTTGGCAAGCCACACGCCAAGCGATCGCCCTCGTTCAAACAAAAGGAGCTGTTTTGACAACTGCTGAGATTGCTCCGCATCTAACCCAGAGACCAGTGGTCAAGTTAACAAGTGTCTACTCACCACCAGATAATTTAGCAGAGTTTGATTATATACTGTTGGATGTAACTCATCCTGGCTGGCAAAGCGATCAAGAGTTTGCGGCTAACTTAGTCAATCAAATCAACAATACTCAGTTGTTTCAAGTGCGTTACCAACGAGATGGGGTACATCTGTTTGTGAAAAAAGTTTTTCGCAATGGTGTCTAACTTAAGCAAGTAGGAATACTTCAAAATTAACTAGTACTATCCTCAAACCAAATGTGGTACTGAGGGAAATCTTACTTAAGTTTATTTTAAGTTAACTTCATAGTATCTTTAAAATAGCAATTTTTCTTCGGATATAAATTTTATTTATTACTAGACAAACTTACACACTTTGAAAAAATAATATGCTTTAATGAATACACCTTCTTGATTTCAGAATTAAATATAATTAAGTCATATATATTTAATATTTTCCGTGTATGTACTGAAAACATACATTTGGGATTGGAATAAGAATAAAGTAATAACCGTAAAGAAATTTGTGGTTAAGCCTTTAACAGTAAAGCCAGGAAAATCATTCAAAATAGCTCATAACTTCGATAGCTAAAATCTCAGTATCTGAAAAAATGTTACATAAATATCGGCTTAATTGTACTGAGAAAACCATTCTTCTTGGTAAACTCTGCGTTTAAGAAAAAATTACTTTTGACAATCAGAAACTCTATTAAGCTTGTTACCGTCTACTACTCAGTACAGGGCTAAAGGTAACAAACACTCAGTTAAAGAATTAACATTTTTTTTTCAAGCATAAATAACTTTTAGCAGTAGAATATACAATGTCATCTATACAACTGATGCTTCAAATTCAACAACACAAAACATTGTTTATGCCTAGGATTTATCATATTTATAACTATTACTAGATATGGTAGTTTAAAGCTAAATAGTCTTAGTTTTATTTAAAACTGTCTTATTTATCAGCTTAATTCTTATATTTCTGTTAATCTATCTTTAAATTTTCAGGATTAACAGAAAGCGTCTAGGTAACTAATATCTAGAGAAAATGTGCTGAAGCGCACTGTTAGACACATAACTCATGATTCCACCTTAAGGAGCTTTGACGTGGAAACGAATAAGTCGTATGTTTGGTCGCATGGAATACTGATTGCCCTAGTTGCCTTTTGTGCTAGTTTAAGCGTTGGTTTGGTCATGCCTGTAAACCCAAATGCTTCAAAAGGTCAGACAAAACAAGCTACAAATGTCAAGGATACAGCAGCCAAAGTAGGAACTCAACAGCGCATTGAAAAATTCAAGGCGGCGATGCTGACAAGTTGGCAGCAAGAAGCAAATGTAAAGGGGCTATCACATACTGTACCATCGCGCTTTCAAGGTGCAGTTATCGCGAATGCAAAACTGACAAAAGGGGAAAAAGTTATTGCGCTCACCTTCGATGATGGTCCTTGGGAGGAGTCTACCGCACAAATACTAGATATTCTGAAAAAAAATAATATAAAGGCTACATTCTTCGTTGTCGGACAGATGCTGAAGACTTATCCAGAATTAGGGAAGCGAATTGCCCTTGAAGGTCATGTCCTTGGCAACCATACTTGGCATCATTGGTATCACTACTTTAATCCACAGGCAGCTGCCTTTGAAATTGACAGTACATCAAACCTTATCTATCAAACTACAGGTGTTAAAACAACTCTGTTCCGTCCACCTGGGGGAATCATGCATAATGGCGTGGTTGATTACGCTAGAAACAAAAACTACGCGATCATCATGTGGTCTGCTGACTCGGTAGACTACAGTCGTCCGGCTGTGCCAAGGTTAATTCGTAACGTGACTAAACAGTCAAAACCTGGTGGTATTGTTTTGATGCATGATGGAGGCGGGAATCGTTCCCACACTGTTGAGGCTTTACCACAAATCATCAACCATTTTAGAAAGCAAGGCTATCGTTTTGTCACTGTACCAGAACTCTTACAAATAGAAGAGCAAGAACTACAGTTGGCGGCAGCAAAGAAAAAGCAATAATCATTAGTTACTATTGGAGATTTAGGCTTTTGAAATATCTGGGATTTTAACAACTCTATTAGTTGCAAAGTCTCCCAGAAATATTTTTCGCATAATTGAATAATTATTAATAATTTTGTATAGAACATATGGAATAAGTAACCCAGCTATTAATCTAATAATTTCGTTGTTTAGAATTAGGGTTTTGTTCATATTCAATTGAATGATTTGATGCAGATACATAATTATCATAGAAGCTTTACCTATTTCCACTTAAAGCACTGCCAATGTAATTTTTTTAATAAAGTATTTTTGCTAACTGTTGAACAATAATAATGCCAGCTAAGGCTATGACAACATTAAAAATGACTACTCCATATCTTCTATACTTCATATTAAATGTTACATCCAATAAAGTCCAATTATCAATTACAAGTGCTACAACAATTATTACGATTGATAGTATCGCTGCTTTAGCATGATTAATTGAAGAGCTAGCTGCCGTCCTATCCAATAGAACGGCAGTGCCATTGCAACCACATTCATGCTCCAAGGAAATGAAATATTTTGCATAAACCAACAATTTATCATTGCTAAACAGTAAGAGCCGAGCACAATTGTTATCATTAACCAACGATTAGCTCCAAATCTGGAGTAAAGCAAATTATATAACTGTTGCGTTAAAAATAAACAGGTTACAAACCAAAATATACCTAGAGAACCCGTTATATTTTCTCCTCCATATACCAAATTAAAAGTAAATTTCAGAACTTCATTTATTGAAGAATTTCCTTTTTGTTGCCAAATCTTTAATATATAAGAGGCATATTTATGGCTACTTAGTAAAATAAGAAACGATAGATAAGGAATGAGAAGATGAAAAAACTTCCTCTTAAAATAAGCAAAATAATCAGATTTATTTCTATAGAGATATCCGCTCATAAAGAAGAAAAGGGGCATATGAAACCAGAAAAGATATTTTGATAATGGTTCTATTATGTGACTTACAACAACTGTAATTATGGCTATACCCTTCCAACAATCAATCCACGCGATTCTCTGTGACATGAATAATATCTCCTTGATTAGTTATGTACAGATTTTGGTATTTGTACTAAGCGCTCACCAACCATCAAACCCTAATATCTAGGTGATACATTCTCAATAAAAATGCTCTTTTCCTAAGAATTATGAGTGGTCAATTGTCAAGTCCTGCCGAAAAGTCAACCTTTATAAGCTTTGTATAGCAAGGGTTTCAAAAATGTTAAGAAATATCTCGATAATGCATAGTTAGTAAGGAGAGGGGGTGAGGTGATACGTATGAATGCAACTTAGTACAGGTTTGCATAAGTTCGTAGCGAATTGACTCTTGAAAACTTTTGGCGATAGGGTGAGCATGGATTCACCTCCCTCAAGCATTCAGGATTATGATTGGTCGGCAAAAAACTTACTCTGTGCAACTGACAGAAGACGAAAAAAGGCTGTTGCAGCAACAAGCGAGCCTCCCAAAGGGAGGAGCTTCGCTAACGCCCGCAAAACAGGTCAAAGCACTCGCCTTACGAGCCAAAATCATACTGACTGTTGCTGAAAATCCAGATTGGACGGATGCACTCATTCGCACAAACTATAGGTTGTTCACCCGCCCTCGTGCGTAAATGGCGTAAACGTTGGTGTCAAACTCGTAATTTGGAAGAAGCACCACGTCCAGGACGACCTCGCATATTTCAAGCAATTGTCAGAGCACAAGTGAGTGCGATCGCTTGTAGCAAACCAACAGATTTTGATGTATCCTTGGCAAGGTGGAGTTGTAGCGACATTGGCGCACCTGCGCGTCACACTAGGCATTGTAGTCTCGATAGCTACTTCAACAGTCTGGCGATGGCTAAAATCTGAGCGGATAAAACCTTGGCGGTTCCATGCTTGGATGCATCGTATTGATGATAATTTTGTTGCCAAAGCGACTCCTGTACTCAAACTGTATGCTCAGGCACAATTTTTAATTAACGCCGGATTTTGGGTGGTATGCGTAGATGAGAAAACTTCCATCCAGGCACGAGAAGGTCTGCACCCAAGCAGGCCGGCGGGTGTCAAGCAACCAGTTCATTTTGCCTCAAGATATTCGCGAAAAGGAGCGTTACATCTTTTTGCTGCTTTGAGTGTAGCGGAGGGACTGGTTTATGGCTGTTGTCGCCCAACTAAAACGTTCCTTGATTTTCAAGCATTTCTGCTTGAGGTGTTGATACCAGAAGCCATCCACCGAGGAGTACGTCATATCTATTTGATTCTCGACAATGGCTCGACTCATGCTCCCAAACAATTACAGGTTTGGTTAAATCAGAAGCAACAGGAGGAAGGTTGGGCTTTTACAGTAGAAGCTGTCTGGTTACCGAAGTACGCCTCAAGGTTCTCCCAGATTGAAATTTGGTTCAGTATTTTACAACGTAAATTATTGACCCCCAATGATTTTCCCAACCTTAAGACACTGCAGCAGAGCATCACTGATTTTATTACTCGTCATAATGAGTCTGCCAAGCCCATCAAATGGTCATATACAGCGGCACAGATGATGGAGAAATTCGCGCTCGTATTAATGCAAACCTGTACTTAGTATAAGAACTGTCCCCTTGACTTAACTCTGAACGCTCTAGCAGTAAAAATTAGAGGGTATGGCTTTGCCATACCCTCTAATTTTTAGCATCTGTCAGCTAGTCATTCATCGCTAATAACTAACAAGCTGTTTTTCTTCCACAGCTTGGGGATTGGCTTCTGGACTATTAGCTTCAGAAGGCGGAACCAATTGCCAGAACTTGGGCAAGAATTCTTGCCAATTTTCTAGAATCATCTTCGCCTTTTGTGAACCGGTACGTTCAGCATGAGTTTTAATTAACTCTTGCAGTTGCTTCTCACCAGATGAGGTTATGACTCGTTGGAGTTTGACAATTTCTCGGTTGACTAACTCAGGGAACATACCGTCTTCATCTAAGAAGTAGGCAAGCCCACCGGTCATTCCAGCCGCAACGTTGCGTCCGACTTTTCCTAAGACGACAATTATACCACCAGTCATGTACTCACAGCAGTGATCCCCTGCTCCCTCAATCACTGCCGTACCTTTGGAGTTACGTACAGCAAAACGTTCTCCGGCTAAGCCTTGAGCAAACAAAACGCCACCTGTAGCACCGTAAAGGCAGGTATTGCCAATAATCACGTTTTGTGCAGGGTTATAACTGGCATTTGTAGGGGGTTTGATGATGATTTCACCACCGTGCATCCCTTTACCTACGTAGTCGTTTGCTTCTCCTTCCAAGGTGAGGAACATACCAGGAAGGTTGAAGGCACCAAAGCTTTGCCCAACGCTTCCTTGGAAGTTGAGGTTAATTTGTCCTTCAAAACCATTGTCGCCATAAAGGGATGCGATCGCCCCTGCTAACCGTGTGCCAATAGTTCTGTCGGTGTTGACAACCGCTACTGTTTTGCTCACAGAAGACTGGTTGCGAATGGCAGCTTGAATGTCGGGATCGGCAAGCAATTGGTCATCCAAAACCACGCCGTTGCTATGAACTTCTTCATGCACCAACCAACTGCGGTTTTCTTTTGTCTCTGGTAGCCCAAGCAAACAATCTAGGTTGAGCGATTGCGTCTTTGTGATATGTGAGTCTTCTCGAACCTTCAACAAATCGGCACGTCCAACGACTTCTGACAAAGAACGGTAGCCAAGCCTTGCTAAGAGACTACGAACTTCTTCAGCTATGAAGTAGAAGAAGTTAACAACGTGTTCTGGCATTCCGGTAAACCGCTTGCGCAGTTCTTCTTTCTGAGAGGCGACACCTACAGGACAATTATTGGTGTGGCAGATCCGCGCCATGATACAACCTTCGGCAATCATGGCAATCGAACCGAAGCCAAATTCTTCTGCGCCCATCAATGCGCCCATCAGCACATCCCAACCACTCTTTAAGCCACCATCTACGCGCAAAATTACGCGATCGCGCAGGCTATTTTCCATCAACACGCGATGCACTTCTGTCAATCCGAGCTCCCACGGTGAACCAGCGTGCTTAATTGAACTTAATGGCGAGGCTCCTGTACCGCCGTCGTGACCAGAAACCTGGATGATATCGGCGTTTGCCTTCGCGACACCAGCGGCGATCGTACCGATACCAATTTCTGCGACCAACTTCACCGACACCTGTGCTTTCGGGTTAATTTGGTGCAGGTCAAAAATGAGCTGTGCTAGGTCTTCAATCGAATAAATATCGTGGTGTGGTGGTGGTGAAATCAGCGTCACTCCGGGTTTAGAACGCCGCAACATCGCAATATAGGGGCTAACTTTTGCTCCTGGGAGTTGTCCACCTTCTCCTGGTTTTGCACCTTGGGCGATTTTAATTTCAATTTGTTTAGCGCTCATCAGGTACTCTGGCGTTACACCAAAGCGTCCTGATGCCACTTGTTTAATCGCACTCGAAGCAGTGTCGCCGTTCCGCAATCCTTTCAAGTGCGGTAGAGTTGGCGAGTGACGTGTTTCGTCTACATCATCCAGGACTTTGTATCGTACTGGATCTTCGCCACCTTCCCCAGAATTGGATCTACCACCAAGACGATTCATGGCGATCGCCAAAGTTTCGTGGGCTTCCCGTGATAATGCTCCCAGCGACATTCCACCTGTACAGAAGCGCTTGACAATCTCACTCACTGACTCAACTTCTTCAATAGAAATAGGTGAGCGATCGCTCTGGAAATCTAGCAAATCACGCAATGCTGTTAACGGTCTATTTTCCAGGTGCTTCTTATAAACTTCGTAGTGGTCGTACTTCTGCCCATCCACTGCTTTATGCAGCGCTTTTGCAAGTTCTGGGCTGTTCATGTGGTACTCACCGTTCGGACGGTAGTTGACAAACCCAAGGTTTTGTAGCTTCTTGGTTGTCAGGTCTGGGAAAGCCTTACTATGGATTGCTAAAACTTCTTGAGCTAGTTCGCCTACGCTAAGACCACCTATGCGGGAAGTTGTGCCATAGAATCCCAGTTCTAATAAATCCTGACCAATGCCAATAGCCTCAAAGATTTGCGCTGCTTGGTAACTGGAGAGCAAGGAAATCCCCATCTTGGAGAGAATTTTGAGCAAACCACTTTCTACTGCCTTACGATAGTTGACAAAAGCTTGCTCCAAGCTAATGGCAGTGATTTTACCCCGTTCCATAAACTGTTGAGTTTTCGGGTCGAACCACCAATCACGTATGGTATCCAAAGCCATGTACGGGCAAACAGCACCTGCACCGTAGCCAATCAGACACCCAAAGTGATGAGTACTCCAGCACTGGGCGGTTTCGACTACCAGAGATGTTTTCATCCGCAGTCCTTCGCGGATCAAGTGATGGTGTACTGCACCCACTGCCAACAGAGGAGGGATATAGGTGTACTCAGTATCAATGCCATGACCTACGCGATCACTCAGAATCAGTATTTTAGCTCCTGCCTTCACCGATTCAGCGGCTTGTGCTTGTAAAGACTGAACTGCTGCTTTCAATCCTTCTGGACCTGAGGCTATTTCAAATAGAGTTGATAACTGTGCTGTGGCAAATCCCGACAGCTTGATAGCTTCCAATTCTGCCTCATCGATCACTGGTGAATCTAGCTTCAGTCTCTTGGCATATTCTGGCTTGGGATCGAGTAAGTTACCCCGCTCACCCAATTCTACTTTCAAAGACATCACCAGACTTTCTCTCAAGGGGTCAATCGGTGGGTTCGTCACTTGAGCAAAGCGCTGTTTGAAATAGTCATAAAGCAAGTGGGGTTTTTCTGACAGCACTGCTAAAGGAATATCATCCCCCATGCAGAAAGTCGGCTCTTTGCCTTCCATTGCCATTGGCTGAATCACCATTTCCACATCTTCTGTGGTATATCCAAAGCCAATTTGCTGTCGCAGCAAGGCTTGTCTGTCAATTTCGTTGGTGGAATGTCCGTTTTGGTTAGTGCTGCCATGTCCATTCTCTTTGACACCATTACCATTAACCACCGCTGACTGACCACTCACGAGTTGCTTGAGTTCTTGGCGGTACTGGCGCAACCATTCCCCATAAGGTTGCTGTTTGGCAATGCGCTGTTTAATCTCCCAATTCTTCAGCACTTCTTGGCTTTCTAAATCCACAGCAATCATTTGCCCTGGTCCGAGTCTGCCTTTTTCCAGGATGTTGGCTTCGTCTATGTTCACCACTCCTGCTTCAGAAGCCACAATAATGTAGTCATCCTTGGTAATGCAGTAACGAGCAGGTCTTAAGCCATTACGGTCTAGTGTTGCCCCAACTTTGCGCCCATCACCGAACACCAACAATGCTGGCCCATCCCAGGCTTCTTGCAAACCGCTGTAGTATTCGTAGAAATCAATTATCTCCGGGGAATTACGCAACTCTGGTTGATTCTGGTAAGCCTCTGGAACCATAATCATCAAGGCTTCCAGCGGGCTGCGTCCAGAACGCACCAACAACTCTAACACGTTGTCTAACGTAGCTGAGTCGCTGTTGTCAATGTAAACAAACGGTTTTAATTCATCAATGCGAGATTTCCAAATTGGATGATGCAAACTGGCTTCTCGTGCCATCATCCAGTTGATGTTACCTAATAGGGTGTTGATTTCACCGTTGTGACCCAAAAGTCGCATTGGTTGAGCCAGAGGCCATTTAGGCATGGTATTGGTACTAAAGCGCCGGTGGTATACAGCAAACGCGCTCTTGTATGCCGGATTTTTTAAATCCTCATAGAAGTCTCCTAATACGGCTGAACGCACCATGCCTTTGTAAACAATTGTGCGGCTTGACAGCGAGCACATGTAAAAGTCTTCAGACCAGTTGCAGTTGAGGAAATTGCGGAGCGCTTGACCAATTCGGCGGCGGGTAATATACAGATGCCGTTCTAGTTCATCGCCGCTTTTCTCTTCGGACGCTACAAAAATTTGTTCAATTTGGGGTTGATTTTCTCTTGCTTGTACCCCGAGTAATTTAGGCTGCACTGGCACTACTCGCCAACCCAGTACAGTCAATTTTTCCGACTCTGCTACTTGCTCAACTGTTGCACGAGCCTTTTGCGCTGCTTCGGGATCTTGTGGTAAAAATATCATCCCCACAGCAATGTTTTCGCTCTTAGGGAGTTGCACCCCGCGCCTAGCAAAATCGTCTTGGAACAACGTCCAAGGTATGGCGGTCAATATTCCCGCGCCATCACCAGAGTCTTGATCTGCACTACAACCGCCCCGGTGTTCTAGGCACGTCAAAGCAGCCAAAGCTTTTTCTACGATTTCATAGCTAGCATAGTTTTGGCGATGGGCAATAAAACCCACACCACATGCATCTCGTTCTTCTACGAGCCATCTTTGTCCTGGATAGATAGACCCTAAGGAAGTATCTGATGATGTCATTTTTTGTTCTTGATTCATCCGTTTTTGATTCATAGACTATCCCTGACGTCTTGGTTACAATTTTTGCGACTTTTTGTTAGGAAAATTTTGCTAAATGAGGAGATGCAGAAATATCGAGAGATACAGAATAACTGAAAATTAGGGAAAAAAAAATTTAACTTCGGGTTTAATTTTTGCTTCACCCGTGTTAAAATAGTCTCGTTATTTTTGGTGTTTATACTGAGTTAAGGAAATTACTTTTACTCCGACCGTTGTTTATCTATAATTCGAGTCGGCATCCATTTCCTCAATACTCTGTTGTTGAACGATACTTACTTTTCAGGTCTAGCGTTTCGCGGCTTACCTGAAAAAACTCAAACATATGGCTTGACTAGTTTTAAATCTAAAATTATCCCGATTTGGCAACAAAATCAGCGTATTACACTATATACCCATTTGACAATTCCTATCCTATATATCCTTAATTTTTTCTAAATTTTATTGATTGCTCATTGTCACTGTTGCTACTAATATGACTTTACGTGCACAACAACTCGCTTGGTAGCACAGAAGATTTCATCACTTCAATTCTGGCAACGAAAACTGCTGTCATATCTCAGTAGCGCTCATGTTACTTAGCGCTCGTAATTTTGAGATTTGTACCGAAGAAATTTTTTGTTGTTTTATAAAGATAAAAAGCCCATATATACAATATCACATCCCGTTCTAGATCAGAACCCATGTCATTATTTCTTGATTTTGACAACTTACGCACTACGCTTGTGTGTTGAAACTGGGTGTCGGCTTTAACATATAGGATCTATTAAGCAATTCAAAAATTTCCCTACATTAATACCCTACACCTGATAATGAGTGACTCAGTGCCGTAAGAAATTATTTTTAGATAGAAGTATATTGCGAATTATGGGAGAAATACTAACTTTTTGCCGACAGCAACACCGCAGTGCTATTCTCAATGCAGGTTATAGTAGGTTTGTCAAGGTTTTTGTGTCACCCATACTTTTGACACTACTGTGCTTAACAGCTACCTGTAGAGATGCAAAAGCACAGTCTTCTTCATTAAAGACTGGCACGACGGAGACACAAAGACACAGGAACACAGATAATTCTCCGCATCAACACGTCTCTGGGTCTCCAGGTTCTCTTGGTCAACACTCACCTCCACCTCCGGCTTTATTAGGTGTAATTTCCTATGGTACCCAAATTTCTCTTAATGGTTACACCTTATCTGGGGCTTGGTTGCAGCAACGCCAAAAAACAGGCTCGTTGAGTATTCATCTAAGTGACGGGGCAGTTAAGCAATTATTCGGTGTAGATTTATTAGATACTAGCAATCCAACGACACAACCAATACAGTGGTTTTCATCTAATACTAAACCACTCGTTTTAACGAGTTTACTTACAACAGGATATCGGTATCTAGATATTACAAATATAGCAAAAACAGCCGAATGGCAGATGCAAGCTAATGGTAAAACGTTAGTAATTACCACACCAAGCGCGAAAGTCACAAAGATTTATCAGGATAAGCAACCTGTCGGCGATCGCATGATCGTAGATTTAGATCGCCCAACCCCCTGGCAAATCACACAAGGGGTACCAGCAAGAAAACTTCAACCTCAAATAGAGGACAAGGGGATAAGGGGACAACGAGACAAGGAGAATTCCCTAACACAGCTTCCCTTATCACCGCCAGTTTCTTCCTCTCTACCAAATAGAGAGTGGACAATTACGCTTGATGCAATAGCAGATCCAACGTTGGTACAACGCTATACTCCCCCCTCTCCCTCATCCCCCTCATCCCCCTCATCCCCCTCATCCCCCTCATCCCTCTTTCCCTCCCTCCCTCCCTCATCTCCCTCATTAATACCTGAATCACTGATACAGCAAGTAGAGGTAGTTAATAATAAAACAATAATTCGTCTGAGTGTTCCTTTTGGTTTAGCTCCTCGAGTGAGCACTGTCCCTAACCCCAACCGTTTGATTGTTGAAATTCGACCTGATGCGATGGTGGAGAGAAATATTACATGGGCACCAGGGTTGATATGGCGACAGCGGTTTGTGAATTTAGGTCAACAACGCTTTCCAGTGGTGTGGTTAGAAATGAATCCTCGCGCCTCAGGGATAAAACTGAAACCGATTTGGACAAGCACGAACACCTTAGTAGGCACTGCTCACCTGATTCAAACGGCACAACAATACTCAGCAGTTGCTGCAATTAATGGTGGTTATTTTAACCGCAATAATCGATTACCTCTGGGTGCGATTCGTCGGGATGGTCAATGGTTGTCAGGTCCCATTCTTAACCGGGGAGCGATCGCCTGGAATGATTCTGGGCAATTTTACATCGGTCGTCTCAACCTGCTAGAAACTCTAATTGGTAACAATAATTTACAGTTACCAATTTTGACTCTTAACAGTGGCTACGTTCAGAGTGGTATTGCCCGTTACACCCCTGCATGGGGAGCAACTTACACTCCCCTAACTGACAACGAAATTATTCTCGTTGTCCAGAAAAACCAGGTTATCAACCAGTTAATAGGAGGTAAAGTTGGGGAAATTGCCGTTCCATTACCACAAGATGGCTACCTGCTAACATTACGTGGTAAGGCTACGAGCAGTGCTTCTAGCTTACCCGTTGGCTCTTCTGTAAAAATGACCAGTTCCACTGCTGCTGCTGATTTTAGCCGTTACCCACACATTCTGGGAGCAGGACCACTGCTTGTGCAAAATCGTCAAATTGTCCTTGATGCCAAAGGCGAAAAATTTAGCGATGCCTTTATCGCCCAAAAGGCTGTTCGCAGTGGGATCTGCACAACGACAACAGGAAATCTGATTATTGCCGCTGTACATAATCGCGCTGGCGGTGCAGGACCTACCTTAACAGAACACGCCCAACTCATGCAGCTTTTAGGATGCGTAAATGCTCTTAATTTGGATGGTGGCAGTTCTACGAGTCTTTACTTAGGAGGGCAACTCCTTGACCGTTCTCCTAATACTGCTGCTCGTGTTCACAACGGAATTGGTATTTTCCTACAACCCCGCCGCTAAGGCTTTTGCAGGAAGTAGTTAGTGAGACTTTTTGATGACTCACCTCTAACCACTGACAATTCATAGATACATAAGTAACCAATGATCCTTGACTTTAAAGCTAACAATAAGTTGCCATATGACTTGATAAAGACTTGGTGTAGACACAGTAGTTTCAGGGATTATTAATGACACTCTACTAGCTGATTTTGCTATCTTTGGCAGAAGTGGTATGAATTGCTCATCTTCGCAATTGCAACTTCGTGCCTTGTTTTTTCATCAATGGTTAAAGAGTTCTGACGGTTTGTTGTATCACAAGATGAGGTAAATATGGCTCAATTTCAAGAAGCAACACAGACTAACACATTGCCCCTTCCGCCCGCTGTTACTCCAAGAGGCGTGGCGGCTACTGAACTTCGCCCTTGGGGTTCATTTACTGTTTTAGAAGAAGGACGTGGATATAAAATCAAGCGCATTGAAGTTAAGCCCGGACACCGCCTCAGCTTGCAAATGCATCACCACCGTAGTGAACATTGGATTGTGGTCTCTGGAACAGCTAAGGTTGTTTGTGGTGAGCAAGAAGTCTTGCTGAGCAATAATCAGTCAACTTATGTACCGCATTGTACAGCTCATCGATTAGAGAATCCTGGCGTGATTCCCTTGGTCTTGATTGAAGTTCAAAATGGGGAATATTTAGGAGAAGATGATATTGTCCGCTATCAGGACGACTACGCCCGTGTTGAAGATAAAAAGAAATCATAGGGCGAGCAAAATTCGTAAAGTCATCTACACTGCTTTAACGGCTTTGAGCGAAAAAATGAATATACCGATGAGTTTCATTTCCTGCTAGCTTAGGCAAGACATGAAACTCAGGCAAAGTGTGCCCTGTTTGTGTGAAACCCGGTTTCTTGATAAAACCGGGTTTTTTAGCTCATGTGTCCGGTTTTTGGCAGGTTTATTTTTTTAACTATTTATCGAGGTTTATTAAGATTTTTGGTTAACTGTTACAAACCCGCTTGTAATATAAAATGGGTCTTTCAATTGTATTACTAGTTTTATGATTCAATTGAGCAAAGCTGCCGCAACTGAAATAGGGCGATTAAAATCAAAGCAGCAGCCAAATGTCTTGTTTCGTTTGGCTGTCAAAACAGGTGGTTGTTCCGGGTGGTATTATGATATGTCTTTTGATGAAGCGGTACAAGTAGGTGAGCGCGTTTTTGACTCACAAGGTATTCAAGTCGTTATTGATGCCCAAAGCTTAGAATACATTAAGGGGTTGACTTTGGATTATTCAGAAGATTTGATGGGCGGTGGTTTTCGCTTCCACAACCCCCAAGCAAAAACGACTTGTGGATGTGGTAACTCCTTTTCAGCAAAGAATGACGAGTGATCAAAAAGTTTGACACAAAAGCATAAAAAAAGATATAATCAGGATTTGTTAAAACTTAGACTATAGGCAGCTTCTCGCGCTGTAACTCATGCCAACTATACAGCAGCTCATACGTAACGAACGCGAACAAGCGCGTCAGAAAACCAAGTCCCCAGCTCTAAAGCAATGCCCCCAACGTCGGGGTGTTTGTACTAGGGTATACACGACCACACCGAAAAAGCCAAACTCAGCTCTACGCAAAGTAGCAAGGGTAAGATTGACCTCTGGATTTGAAGTCACAGCTTACATTCCAGGAATTGGTCATAACTTACAAGAACACTCTGTTGTGATGATTCGCGGCGGTCGCGTCAAGGACTTACCAGGCGTGAGATACCACATTATCCGTGGAACTTTAGATACAGCCGGAGTCAAAGACCGCAAGCAAGGTCGTTCCAAATATGGAACAAAACGTCCTAAAAAGTCCTAAACAATAGAGCGGGTGCGATTAATCGCATTAAACAAGATTAATCGCGTCTAGTTCTTGCTTTATAGGCGTGAAAGCGCTTTTGGCTATGATTCTGTAAAAACAGTGATCAATACATTCAAAAGCGCCTATTGACACCAATCAAGTAAGATCAATTTCCGTTCGCGGGAAGTCCAACTCTACGAACAAGGTGTATTTGTTAAAAACTTAGCTTAGAGTCAGGATAAAAACGCGATAGGATTTTTCTGGTAATACCCATCGGTCGGTCAGGGAGACGAGGCGTGAAACTGGTACAGAGAGTCTAACAAGATTGACCAACTGTATCTGCCGATGTAAAGCTCAAAGTACGCAAAACTCTATGTAATCAACACGCCTAGCAATTATGTACTTGCTGAAGGAAGTTTTTTTCAATAGAGTTCAGTCGCAGTATATAATTTTGTCGCCTCATAATAGTTGAGGGCAGCAATTTTTGCCAGTTAGGGTAGCTGCAGTTGTAGTAAAACAACCCAAGAAAGTCTGATGACGGGCAATTGCCTTTCAGAATTTCTGGTGTTCGATAGCATAAAGCATAGAATCTCGTAGCCAATTCAAAACTAAAGGTTAAGTATGTCTCGTCGTGGTGTTATTCAAAAGCGTCCGGTTCCGCCTGACTCGGTATATAACAGTCGCCTTGTCAGCATGATAGTTAGGCGGATAATGCGTCATGGCAAAAAATCTCTAGCAGCACGCATTGTTTATGATGCGATGAAAACAATTGAGGAACGGACTGGTGGCGATCCGTTGGAAACCTTTGAAAGAGCTGTGCGTAACGCCACGCCTTTGGTAGAAGTCAAAGCTCGCCGAGTTGGTGGGGCGACCTACCAAGTGCCTATGGAAGTGCGTGCCGAACGGGGGACAACCCTAGCAATGCGTTGGTTGGTTCAGTTTTCAAGGGCAAGACCAGGTCGTACAATGGCAAGCAGGCTGGCAAATGAATTAATGGATGCTGCTAACGAAACTGGAAACGCAATTCGCAAGCGTGAAGAGACGCACCGGATGGCAGAAGCCAACAAAGCCTTTGCTCACTATCGTTACTAAGTAGTAAGCCGATATATCGTGATTTGCGAGCGATATATCGTGTGTTTACTAGACAAAGACGGTTTTCCGTAAAAGATATAATATCTTAACAAAGTGTAATATACAAGATACATGAGCCGAAAACTATAGGAGGCAGCTGTGGCACGTACGAACCCGCTAGAGAAAGTACGCAATATTGGTATTGCGGCGCATATAGATGCGGGCAAAACAACGACAACAGAGAGAATATTATTTTACTCTGGGATAATTCATAAGATTGGTGAAGTTCATGAAGGAACCGCTGTCACCGACTGGATGGAACAGGAACGGGAGCGGGGAATTACCATCACAGCTGCTGCAATTACCACCAGCTGGAAAAATCATCAAATTAACATTATTGATACTCCAGGACACGTAGACTTCACGATTGAAGTGGAACGTTCCATGCGGGTACTTGATGGTGTAATTACAGTTTTATGTTCTGTAGGCGGTGTGCAGCCACAAACAGAAACGGTGTGGCGTCAAGCAGATCGCTATAAAGTGCCTCGCATCGTTTTTATCAACAAGATGGATCGCACGGGGGCGAACTTCTATAGAGTTTTCGATCAAGTGCGCGATCGCCTGCGGGCTAATGCCATAGCCATTCAGTTGCCCATTGGCAGTGAAACCGACTTCAAGGGTATTGTTGACCTGGTGAAGATGAGTGCATACATCTACACCAACGACCAAGGAACCGATATCCAAGAAGCGGAAATCCCCGAAGAACTGCTCTCTCAGGTAGAAGAGTACCGCACTAAACTGATTGAAGCAGTAGCGGAAACCGATGATGACCTGATGAGCAAGTACTTCGAGGGCGAAGAACTTACCGAAGACGAAATCCGCACAGCTCTACGTAAAGGTACGATTACAGGTAGTATTGTGCCAGTGCTTTGCGGGTCGGCATTTAAAAACAAAGGTGTACAACTGCTGTTGGATGCGGTAGTGGATTACCTACCAGCACCAATCGATGTACCGCCGATTCAAGGTACACTGCCAAATGGTGAAATTGTTGAGCGCCGCGCCGACGACAACGAACCCCTGTCGGCTCTAGCCTTCAAGATAATGGCTGATCCCTACGGTCGTCTAACCTTCGTTCGTGTTTATTCGGGTGTTCTGAAGAAGGGCAGCTATGTCCTCAATGCCACTAAGAACAAGAAAGAACGGATTTCTCGTTTAGTGATTTTGAAAGCAGATGACCGGATTGACGTAGATGAAATGCGGGCAGGCGATTTGGGAGCCGCGTTGGGATTGAAAGACACCTTGACAGGTGACACACTATCTGCTGAAAGCTCACCAGTGATTCTGGAATCGCTGTTCATTCCGGAACCTGTGATCTCGGTGGCGGTTGAACCCAAAACCAAGAACGACATGGACAAGCTTTCCAAGGCTCTGCAATCTCTGTCGGAAGAAGACCCAACCTTCCGCGTTCACGTCGATCCGGAAACCAACCAAACCGTGATTGCAGGCATGGGAGAACTCCACCTGGAAATTCTCGTAGACCGGATGTTACGCGAATTCAAAGTGGAAGCGAACGTGGGTGCGCCGCAAGTCGCTTACCGCGAAACAATTCGCAAGCCGGTTAACAGAGTTGAAGGTAAATTCATCCGCCAAAGCGGTGGTAAAGGTCAGTACGGTCACGTTGTGATCGACTTGGAGCCAGGACAACCAGGCACCGGCTTTGAATTCGTCTCTAAGATTGTTGGTGGTACTGTACCTAAAGAGTACATCGGACCAGCAGAACAGGGAATGAAAGAAAGCTGCGAATCAGGTGTTCTAGCTGGATTTCCGCTCATTGACGTCAAAGCGACGCTGGTCGATGGGTCTTACCACGATGTAGACTCTTCGGAAATGGCTTTCAAAATCGCTGGCTCAATGGCGATGAAGGAAGCAGTGCTGAAAGCTGCACCCGTCCTGTTAGAGCCTATGATGAAAGTTGAGGTAGAAGTTCCTGAAAACTTCCTTGGGGATGTAATGGGCGACCTCAATTCCCGTCGTGGGCAAATTGAGGGCATGGGATCTGAACAGGGTCTTGCCAAAGTGACTGCAAAAGTCCCATTGGCAGAAATGTTTGGCTACGCCACTGACATCCGGTCGAAGACCCAAGGTCGGGGTATCTTCTCAATGGAGTTTAGCAACTATGAAGAAGTGCCTCGCAACGTGGCTGAGGCAATCATAGCTAAAAGCAAAGGGAACGCTTAGTTAGTAAAGGAAATTAGCATTCATGGCACGCGCAAAGTTTGAACGGAATAAACCCCACGTTAACATCGGTACTGTTGGCCACGTTGACCATGGTAAAACCACATTAACAGCAGCCATTACCATGACTTTGGCGGCTCTTGGTCAGGCTGTAGCTAAAGGCTATGACCAAATCGATAACGCGCCCGAAGAAAAGGCGCGGGGTATTACCATCAATACTGCTCACGTTGAGTATGAAACTGAAAAGCGGCACTATGCTCACGTAGACTGCCCCGGACACGCTGACTACGTGAAGAATATGATCACAGGCGCTGCCCAGATGGATGGTGGTATTCTGGTGGTTGCTGCTACCGATGGTCCTATGCCCCAAACCCGCGAACACATCCTGTTGGCAAAACAGGTAGGCGTTCCCAGCTTGGTTGTCTTCTTAAACAAGGAAGACTTGATGGATGATGAAGAACTGCTGGAACTAGTGGAGCTAGAACTTCGGGAATTGCTTAGTAGCTATGATTTTCCTGGCGATGACATTCCCATTATCAAAGGATCAGGTCTACAGGCATTGGAAGCAATGACTGCTAACCCCAAAACACAAAGGGGTGAAAATAAGTGGGTAGATAAAATCTACGAACTGATGGACGCGGTAGATAGCTTTATTCCTACCCCAGAACGGGATATAGATAAGCCCTTCCTGATGGCTGTAGAAGACGTATTCTCCATCACAGGTCGTGGGACCGTAGCTACCGGACGTATTGAGCGGGGTAAAGTCAAGGTCGGCGACAACGTAGAGTTAGTCGGTATTAGAAACACTCGCGCCACCACTGTCACTGGTATCGAGATGTTTAAGAAGAGTCTTGATGAAGGTCTGGCTGGTGATAACGCCGGAATTCTGTTGCGTGGTATCCAGAAAGCTGATATTGAACGGGGTATGGTCATCGCTAAGCCTGGTTCGATTACTCCACATACTCAGTTTGAAGGTGAAGTGTACATCCTGACAGAAAAAGAAGGCGGTCGCAAGACTCCATTTTTCTCAGGCTACCGTCCTCAGTTCTACGTGCGGACAACTGATGTGACTGGCACCATCAATGCCTTCACCGCTGATGATGGTAGTGCGGCGGAAATGGTGATGCCCGGTGACCGCATCAAGATGACGGTGGAACTGATCAACCCGATCGCGATTGAGCAAGGAATGCGCTTTGCTATTCGTGAAGGCGGTCGTACCATTGGTGCTGGTGTTGTTTCCAAAATCGTCAAGTAGCACCTTTGCACTTTAATTAAAAGAGGAGCAGAGATGGTATAATATACGCTCTGCTCTTTTCGCGTCTATGAACGCGTTATGCACTAGGAGTGGGGATGGGCAAGGATATTAAGTGTCGCTAGTCCTCATGCCCCTTATCCCCACGATATCTTAAACCCTATGCCTGCGGCGAACGTGAAGGCGTAGGGTTCAGTGTGCAAGGCAGCACTAACCTGGGATCCCCGAGTTCCCCAATCCCTAACTAACCACTCATCCGAACCAAAACAATTAAAGATGGCAACTCTACAGCAGCAAAAGATTAGAATTCGCTTACAGGCTTTTGACCGCCGCTTGCTTGATACATCTTGCGAGAAGATTGTAGACACAGCAAACCGCACCAATGCAACAGCGATAGGACCTATTCCTTTACCCACCAAACGCAAAATCTACTGTGTGTTGCGATCGCCCCACGTAGATAAGGACTCACGGGAACATTTTGAAACTCGCACCCATCGTCGGATTATCGACATCTACCAGCCTTCTTCTAAAACTATTGATGCCTTGATGAAACTGGATCTTCCATCCGGTGTGGACATCGAAGTGAAGCTGTAATTATTCATTAGTCAGAGGTTATAGGTTAGAGGTTAATCGTATTTTTTAACAACCAATAACTCAAAACTCTCAGATCTTGCATCTGCTTTTTCGTCCAGCAAGAAATAAATTTTCCGGCTAATAGCTCAAGTAAACTAAATCTGGCTGGATATATTTCAGTCCGTTTTAACGGACGTGTGGTGCGTGATCCTTCAACTTGAGTTCAAGGTGTACTCACCACTAAGGTGCAAGATCTAACAACAAAAGACAAGAATTTAATTGTATAAACAATGACAAAGCCTTGAAGAAATATATTTCAGGGCTTTTTATTAGCTTTAAAATTGAAATGATAGAATGAAGAAAAAGCACGGGAAAAGCAGAGAATAAAAGCTTTTTAGGATTAAATTTATACCAAGGTAACAATGACATCCTCTTCTAAAATTGCAGTTTGCGAACTACCTCTGTTCCCGTTACCGGAAGTCGTTCTCTTTCCGACAAGACCCTTGCCTTTGCATATCTTTGAATTTCGCTATCGCATCTTGATGAACACAATTTTGGAGAGCGATCGCAGGTTCGGGGTCTTGATGGTAGATCCGATCAGAGGTACGATTGCCAATGTGGGCTGCTGTGCGGAAATCATTCATTATCAGCGGCTACCAGATGACCGAATGAAAATGCTGACGTTGGGTCAACAAAGATTTCGTGTCTTAGAGTATGTTCGTGAAAAGCCATATCGAGTCGGTTTGGTTGAGTGGATTGAAGACCATGCTCCCGCAAAAGATTTACGACCATTGGCTACTGATGTAGAACAGCTGCTGCGAGATGTTGTGCGTCTGTCAGCCAAGTTAACAGAGCAAAACATCGAACTGCCAGAAGATTTGCCAGATCTACCAATAGAGCTATCTTACTGGGTAGCGAGTAACCTTTACGGTGTTGCTACAGAGCAGCAGGCATTGCTAGAAACGCAAGACACTGCTGCTCGCTTGGAACGCGAAGCAGAAATTTTGACTTCTACTCGCAATCACCTGGCTGCTCGTACCGTTCTCAAAGACACCTTGAATCAGAAGTTGTGAATCAGAAGTTGTAAATCGTAAGTGGTTATTAGTTATTAATCATTTATGTCCTAACAACTAACTATTAACCACTAACACCTTTATTGAGGGCACTAATAGGCAAAACGTTGTAAGTGCCGAAGATTTTTAAGATCTCTGTACAGGGAGATATTTCTGCTAAAGCAGATTGAACTTGTGGTTCAGATGCATCTGCTTCCATATCTAAAAAAAATAAATATTCTCCAAGAGAACGCTTCGTCGGACGAGACTCAATTTTACTGAGATTGATGCCTATATGAGCTAACACTTGTAAAGGTTTTGCCAAGGCTCCCGGTATATTAGCAGGAGTACTGAAAGCAAGCGAAGTGTGGCTGCTACGTCCCGAACAACTGGGGCGGGCTTCTGGGATGTGACTTTGGCTTACCACCCAGAAGCGAGTACAGTTTTCCGGATAATCGTTAATACCGCTAGCTAGTATAGGCAGGTTGTATAGTTGCGCCGCACGTTGAGATGAGATAGCCGCCACCGTCAAGTCCTGCTCTAGTTGCAGGAGTGCCTCGGTTGTGGAATTGGTTGGAATGAGCTGTACATTTGGGAGTAACCGCTCCAGCCATCCCTGACATTGCGCTAGGGCTTGCGGGTGAGAATAAACTGTTTTGACTTCCTCCAAGCTCTGAGCGCAGGAAATTAATGTATGAGCAATTGGCATGATCAAAGCCAACTGAATTTGCAAACTATCTAGCTGCCACAGTGTATCCAGCGTCATGGTCACACTGCCTTCAATAGAATTTTCCACAGGCACAACAGCCAACTTTGCCTGACCTTTATCGACAGCGCGCAATGTCTGAGCGATGCTGGGATAAGGGCATAAGATAGCTTCAACTCCTGTACTTTTAGTAAGCCAATTCAGATAAAGAAGAGCAGCTTGTTCTGCGTAAGTGCCAGGAGGTCCTAAATGTGCAATAGATAAAGTCATAGAGTTTAGTTTTGTGTGGATCGTTTGATTTGTATTCAATTTTATGGGTCGTAATCAGACATCATAAACTTCTTTCCACACGAATCATTAATTAAGTCATAACCAATGACTGATAACATAATTTCTTAAGAAAAGATTACAATTATTTAACACATATTTTAATATGCTCATGCCTACTCAGTTTACTGCCTCTCAATCGGTTGAAATTGCTATCCCAGAGCAACCTATTCCAATTCACCACTACTTGCGTCAGCCTCAACGCTTGGTTAACGCTTTAGTTGACCCTACTCGTATTCAGCAACTGAGTACGGAAATTTTTCGCCTGAAAATGCGTCCTCTAAACTTTATGTCGCTCAGCATTCAACCAACTGTAGACATGAGAGTCTGGGCTGAATCAAATGGAACGGTTCATGTGCGATCGCTAAGTTGTGAAATCCTTGGTATAGAGTATATCAACCAACGCTTTGCGTTAAATTTAAAAGGGCATTTGTCTCCTGAGCAGCAAGGTATTAACACCCTTTTAAAAGGAAGAGCCGATTTAGAAGTGTTAGTAGATTTACCACTGCCATTTTCTTATATGCCCAAGCCAATATTAGAAGCAACAGGCAATGGTTTGCTCAAGAGTGTTTTGTTAACTGTTAAGCAAAGATTGCTACATCACCTCCTAGCAGATTATCGCCGTTGGGTAATGTTGCAAACGCCAGAAAAAGGGCTTGATGATCAAAGTATCCCTATCTTCAATCCGGAGTAGTTATTGGAAGGTTTTAGTATTTTTTAACACATTATGTTGACGAAAGCATACCTTAGATATACGCAAATGTCAATACAGCATTTGATAAATTTGTGACTTTATACTTTGTAGCTGTGCTAAGGCGCTCACAGGTAGGAGCTTTACCAATTTGTGAAAATTGTGTAGTAAAGAAATTTGTGTTTATCTGTACAAATCTATGGTTCTACCAAGCGTGAAAAAAGAATGCAACACATGAATAATACCCCTGCCTAACCCTCCCCGAGCTTCGGGGAGGGTGTCCGATAGCGCGGGTGGGGTTATCTGTGGCAAACATTTTTTGAATTACTCCTGTCACGCTCATTCGCTGCTAGACATTCCCGGAGCGTAGATTACCTATTAACGTAGACGCAAGAGCGGTGAGCGAGCGAGGAGTTCTGTTGGAGGAGCCAGCGCGAATGACGTGAGTCCAGCGCTGCAGGAGGGTTTCCCGCTCTCACGGCGACTGGCGTTCGCGTAGCGTGCCGAAGGCATACCCGAAGGGCTTTCCCGACCCAGGCGACTGGCGTATACGCCACCACTAACCCCTCCCCGATATTTTGGCGTAAGCCAAAGCCGGGGAGGGGTTCTACGAGAATAGAAACTAATCCACCGGACTTGATATTACCTATCAGGAACTGAAATTATTTGTTTTTCTTGTTTGTTTGAGAACACTCTGAATCAGAACTGAGTACGGTCATCTGACAAGGACGAAAGGACGTGCGATGTAATGGTGAAGGTCCGTACTGTTGTAGTGCCATCAGATGTCGTTTACTTCCATAACCCTTGTTGCGTTCCAAGTCATACATAGAGTACTTTGAGGCAAGGCGAAGTATCAAGTCATCACGCCAAACTTTAGCAACAATGCTAGCAGAGGCAATAGCAACAGAGCGCTCGTCCCCCTTGACTATCGTTTGTTGCGACAGTGGCAAGTCTTTTACTAACTGATTGCCATCAATCAAACACAGAGCAGGCTGCACTTTTAGCTTGAGAATAGCCCGCTTCATTGCTAGCATCGTTGCTTGGAGAATATTCATTTGGTCAATCTCGGCTGTTGAAGCAAAACCGATTTTCCAGTCAATAGCCAGCGCCCAAATGAGCTGCGCTAGCTGCACTCTTCGAGAACTAGACAGCTTTTTACTATCTTTAATTTGGGCTGCTATGAGTTCTGGCAAAGCCGTATCTGGTAGTATCACTGCTGCAGCCACTACAGGACCAAACAGAGACCCTCGCCCCACTTCATCCACGCCTGCAATCAGCCCTTCAATGCTTGAATGCGTGGAAAACTCCAGCCACTTCATCTCTTTCATGGACGCTGGCGATCGAATAGAAGCAACAGCTTGCTCCGGTTCTATCATAAGTTTGTTAACTTTCAAATTCAGTGGATTTACTTACTCCACAGAGGAAGAACGACGGCGACGGCGGCGCTTATCGCTTAAGTTGCTGCTAGCTTCACTTTCATCCGTCATCAACTCAACATCCTGTCGCTCAGTTACAGCTTCTGGCTCGGGTTCGCTTGGTGGCTCAACTACTGTGACAACAGCGCTTGCTCTTTCAGAGACAGGTGCTCTTTCAGAAACAGGTGATTCTGAGGTTGATTCAGTCGGTGGAGCAGGGTTTTGCCCAGGTAAGGTGACGTTGATAATCACAGACTTGGGATTTCTGACCTCCCGACCCAACTTTTCCAACGGAGAAACTCCCATCTGGGCGTAGACATCCTGTTCCTCGGGCGACATCTCTACAGTCACAATTTCTGGTGGTTCTACCACTGGCTTGACTAGCTCTACCTTAGTCACTTTGCCACGCTCGGCTCTATCACCCCAAGAAGGTTTGCTAATACTGGGTGGAGGTACTTCTGATGGGGCTCCAAGTTCCGCATCGTCATCCATTTCCAAGTCTGGCTCGTTCAGAAACGCCAGGGGGTTTGCCACAATCCGTGGCTCATCTTTGCCATTTCCCCCATTTACCCTCTCTACGCGAGTGCTGCGGCGGGTACGACGCTTTCTGCTGTCGCCAATTTCTTGATAGCTAGGATGATTAACCAGACCCGAGGCACTCAAGTCATTGTCAGTCTCGTATGCTTCTCCATATCCTTCATAGCTTTCCCGTGCTTCAACCGGTCGAGCAACTGGCAGACGTGGTTCCCTATGAGGCACCGAGGATACAAGGCGGTCTGGTAATTCTGTTGGTGCTAGTGGTCGGCTTTCTGTTTCTCCAGGTAAATGGACAGTATGCCCTAAACCACCACAAGTGGGGCAAAGTTTACCAAACAATTCGTAAATGTTTTGACCTTGACGCTTGCGGGTGAGTTCAACCAAACCCAACTCAGTAAGTTGGGCAATCTGAGGACGAGCTTTGTCTGCTTTGAGTGCTTTATTAAAATGTTCTAGAACATGTAGTTGGTCACGCCGCGATTCCATATCAATAAAATCAACGACAATCACCCCCGCAATATTCCGTAGCCGCAACTGACGGGCAATTTCTGTAGCGGCTTCGCAGTTTGTCCACAAAACAGTTTCCCTAGCAGTTGCCGATCGCGTGAACGAGCCAGAGTTGACATCTATCACTGTTAATGCTTCTGTCGGCTGAATAATAATGTAGCCTCCAGAAGGTAAGTCTACTCTGGGTTTGAGCGCTTCTTTAATTGCAGCATTAATACGGAAGTACTCTAATATCGGAGCGCGATCGCGGTGATGGTCGATTAACAACCCTTGTGGTGTTTGCCCGCCACTCCAGTTCTGCAAGTACTGCTTCACCCGCTTCAAACCAGTACTCGAATCTACTACAATCCGATTGACATCTGCGCCGTACATATCCCGTAGCACGCGCTGGATAAAATCATCGTCTCGATTCAAGAGCGCTGGGGGACGTGTTGATTGCGCTTCTTGTTGAATTGCTTCCCATTGCCTTTGCAGCGATTCTAAATCTTCGATAATCGCTTCTTCTGGCTTGCCCTCGGCTTCGGTACGAACCAGCAAACCCATTCCTGCTGGTTTAATTAAAATTGCCAGCGCACGTAAACGGTTGCGCTCGGTTTCACTTTTAATCCGACGTGATAAATTTACACCCCTACCGTATGGCATCAGCACTACGTAGCGTCCGGGTAAGGTGATGTTTCCCGTGAGCCTGGGTCCTTTAGTACCCGTTGGCTCTTTCATCACTTGTACTAATACTTTTTGCTGCGGCGTTAATAATTCTGTAATAGCTGCTGCTGTCCGCCTCAGCCTTAAAGGTCCTAAGTCTGTAACATGAATAAAACCATTACGTTCTGGATCACCAATATTCACAAAAGCTGCATCTATCCCAGGTAGTACATTTTCCACCACTCCTAAGTAGATGTCACCGATTTGGTGATGACCTGTGGCGACAACGAGTTCTTGTATTTGGTCTTCCGAAAATACTGCAGCAATTTGATGCTGTTCCGCGATGATAATTTGTTTTGGCATTCAATTATTTTCCTCAAGAACTGGCAGCACAAACAGACTATTCCGGGGTTTGTTATACCTCTCGTCCGGACAAGCCCACTCATGCGCTGCTTTTTAAAAATTGCGCTTGTTCGCTCAAACTTAGGGAGCTATTTACGCGCTCGACTGCGTTTACACTGTTGATTCTTCCAGAACGGCTGCATATTATTTAAGCAATTAAATCAACCGTCCATGGTTAATTTTTTGATCCAATACCTTTTTCCTGGAGAGTCCTGAGTTCCTGAGTCCTGAGTCCTGAGTTGTGAGTCATAAAGTCTTGAGCTCTGGGTAATTTACACTCAGCACTCGCGCTCTGGTTACTCAACACTGTCTCAGCACTCGCACTCTCGATACTTGGCACTACATTATGGATTGGGCGTTCAAATTAGTTTTAAAAATCATAAAACCTTGCGTTCGTTTTGGAAAACCATCCCCACGCGCGGGGTGGGAGGAAACACGACTCGGCATTTTTAAATGCCGTCCCCAACCGGGGAGGACAAGTAGAGGAGTAGTACTTGTCCATTTCCCTGTAATGCCGGGAACGCAGGTGCTACTCCATTAAAGTTAGCTTTTCCCAAGGGGAGACGCTACGCGAACGACAAAGTTAACGGTCGGTAACTATATCGGAGACACTGACTTAACCCAATAAATCTGTTTAATCCCCAATTTCTAGAAGCTCAGGACTAGCACTCTCCCCCAAGGTAGGACTTGAACACTTGCCGTTAACGTAGTACACAAGGTACTCAGTCTGGTCAACTATCGACTTGAGCGTGAGCTAGAAGCCCACGACTTCTAGTCGTGGGTTGTTGACATCAGAGAAGCCGACGAAGCTTGCTCTTGGTAATTGCTGATTCACGAGCTTTGAGCTTAAAGAGAGTGTTATTTGATCTGCCTGGTGTTTGTCTGGGATAAAAAACCCGCGCTTAGTTTCACTTCTTTTATCTTTGCTTTTGCGCCCTGAGTACCAGGGTAGTGAATCAGTTTACTCAATGCAGCGCCAGAAAATTTCTCTTCATCTCATTCTAACGCAACCTTGTCAAAAATCAATTTCCAAGATCTGCTAAGACAGGGCAACCACAAGCAAATTGCCCCAAGCGATTAAACTCCCAAAATCAGCCGATTTCGATGAATTTGCAGCAGATGAAAATCTGTACCTGCGACTTGTTCTAGCATAGAGAGGATTTGTTCGGGACGCAATAGCACCCCGTCATGACGACAGCTGCCCACATAACGCAGGATAACTGTAGACTCTTCCTGATGCTCAGGGCGTTTTGGTAACTCAAATAATTCTAACTCAAACAAGCGATCGCGCAGATTTACCAACTGAGTTTTGCCTGACTTGGTTGTGTGTTCCCACAAAATCTCATCTTGGGCTTTGATGGCGTCAATCCAGCTTTCCCATTGTATCGGTGTCGTCTCCTGCTGACAAGCCACGGTGATTAAATACTCCGCAGCCTCCAGAAGTTGGTTAGCCGAACTCGCTTTTAAATCGAGCTGTTCCACCTGATATATAGGAATGTCTAACGGCAAAGCCTTAGCCAGTTTTTGGCGGAAAGTCTCCACATCAACTGGCTGTGTTAGCTCAAAATCGACAATTTCACCAGTGCTTGTAACTCCCAAAGGCAAGGCATGTGCAATGGAAATGCGGGGGGTAGGATGAAAGCCACCAGTAAAAGAAACTGGCAATCCTGCTCGCCGTACACTTCTATCAAATAGGCGCATCAAATCTAGATGACCTACTAAAGCCAAACCGCCCAGCTTACCAAACCAGACACGCAGCCGTTGTGCCTTGGTAGTATTTGGGACAAACTCACCCGCAAATTCCGGGATAGAAGGCGGCGAAATGACAACATTATGACCAAAGTCAGTGCCGCAGACACCACAGTGAGAACAACCTTCAAAAGAGCAATCTGGTACAGTTGCTGCTTCTAAGGCACGTTGCAAGTCTTCCTTGAGCCATTTTTTATCAATACCAGTGTCGATGTGGTCCCAAGGTAGGGGGGCGTCGAGGGGGGATGAGGGGGATGAGGGGGATGAGGGGGATGAGGGGGATGTTACTTGCTTATCTTCCTCATCTTGTTTCCCAAACAAATTCCACTCGCCTTTCTCGACTTGGCGGTATTTCCAGTCTAAGCCAGCTTCCCAAATGGCTTGTCCCCAAGCACTAAAAGCTTTTTCGACACTATCATACCAAGAATCCATGCCTGCCCCTAATTCCCAAGCACGACGCACTACGGGGGCAAGAGAGCGATCGCCTCTGCCAATAAAATCTTCCATTGCTGAAATACGGACATCGGTGAAATTCACCTTGGCTGCTTTGATTCGCCGGAATGCTTGCCGCAGTAATGCTTGCTTGCGCTCAAACTCAGCCGTGGAAACCGAGTGCCACTGAAAAGGCGTATGGGGCTTGGGTGTGAAGTTAGAAATGGTCAAGTTAAATGACAGCGGTCTTCTGCCTTTTCCTCGACACTCCCGTTGTAACCAGCTGACTGTTTCCGCAATGCCTAACACATCGGCATCGGTTTCACCAGGCAAGCCGATCATGAAATACAGCTTAATTTTATCCCATCCTTGTTCCCAAGCTGTTTTTACACCCCGCAGCAGTTCTTCGTTGGTCAAACCCTTGTTGACTATGTCCCGCATCCGTTGGGTTCCAGCTTCTGGAGCAAATGTCAGTCCCCCTTGCCGCGTTCCGCCTAGGATATTGGCAATATTTTCATCAAATCTGTCAACTCGTTGGCTTGGTAGAGTCAGGGAAATATTTTCATTTTTTAACCGATTTTTTATTTCCGTCCCTACTGCCGGCAGGGATAAATAATCAGAACAGCTCAGGGATAGTAAAGAAAATTCGTTGTAACCGGTTTGCCGCATTCCGGAATCTATCGCTTCCACCACATCCGCTGGTTCCACATCCCGCGCTGGTCGGGTGAGCATTCCTGGTTGGCAGAAGCGACAGCCGCGAGTACAACCGCGCCGAATTTCAATTACCAACCGATCATGCACCGGCTCAATGTAGGGTACTAGCCCAATCGAATACGCTGGTATTGGGGTTGCAACCCGCCGCACAATTCGTTTTGGGACATTTGGCTGGTTGGGATGAACTGAACCATCAGAAGCCATGTCGTAAAACTGCGGAACATAAACGCCTGGTATCTGCGCTAAATCCAGCAATAATTCTTTACGGCTCAGCCTAGCTTTTTTCCCCTCTTCCAACACTAAGCCAATTTCTGGCAGCAGTTCCTCGCCATCTCCTAAAGCGAAGAAATCGAAGAAGTCGGCGTAGGGTTCAGGATTGGATGTCGCCGTCTGTCCCCCAGCAAAAATCAACGGGTAAGAAAAGGATGGGGGGGATGAAGAAGATGTTGCTTCCTCATCTCCCTGGTCTCCCCTTCCCTCCGCTTCTAGGCGTTCTCGCCAAGTCAAAGGAATGCCAGCCAAATCCAACATTTCTAGAATGTTGGTTGCTCCCAGTTCATAACTGAGGCTAAAGCCCAAGATGTCAAAGTCCGTTAGCGATCGCCTTGACTCTACGGCAAACAACGGTGTTTTTGTTGTCCGTAGTTTTGCTGCTAGATCCGGTCCTGGTAGGTAAGCGCGATCGCATAACTGGCGCGGTTGGGAATTCAAAATATTATAGAGAATAATATGCCCTAAGTTCGATGCACCTACTTCATAAACTTCTGGGTATGTCAATACCCAGCGGATCTCTGCCGTATTCCAAGGCTTGTGAATCGCTAAGAGCTCGTTACCTAAGTAACGAGCTGGTTTTACAATATCCGATGTGATTAACTTTTCAACTGCAACAGCCACTGTGGTATCTTTTCGCTACCTTAATTACAGCTACTCACCTCCAACATTAGCATTTATTAGGTGTTTCAAGAGAACTACTCGTTTCCCTTAAGACTTTTTTAGGCATAAGTCAGTGTTGCTTCTTGATTGGAGAGGTAAGCCGCTTCAAACGCGGCTTTCCCTTCAAATATCTCAAAAACCCTATCTACTTGGGTCAGTTCAAATATAATTTTGAGTGACGGTGAAACCGAGCAAAGGCTGAAGCGCCGTCCTAGCTTTTGAGCCAGTTTGAGCGCAGACACTAATGCCATCAAGCCTGCACTATCTAATGATTCTACATGCTCTAAATTCACGAGCAAGATAGAAATTCCATCTTGTGCTAGCGCTTTTGTTAATTTTGTTTCAAATTCTAAAGCGTTTTTGGCATTTAGGCACCCATGAGGACTAATAACAGTTATTTTTGGATAGTCTAGTACTGCTTGCATCGTTACATCCTATTAAAGTTATCGAACTTTAAAGTTAGATGTATTTGACCATAAACTTTTTTTTCTCACATCGACCATTCGTATTACGTCTCTTTGCTGAATCTTTATTGCTATTGCGTTACTCTTTAAAGATTGTCATAAACGCAAGAAAATTTGTGTTTAAATATACTTTTTTTACTTTTTAAACAAATATAATCTCCACAAGCAGCCGCACAGGTGAGGATGAATAGCTTGTTCTAGTTATAAACTTTATTTATCCTAGAATTCTATTTGATTTGTATTCAAATACCTATCAAGCTAATAACCTTACGTTATTGCTTGATTATTGCTAGACACCTGGCTCAACAGTGAACCATGTCCTCAAATAGCTGTGATCCAGGTCACAGCTATAGGACTGTTTGGATCACTTTTTATACCAAATGTTACCCTGGATAATGACTACTTATATAGTTGGTTTAATCCCTATGAGAACAAAATACTCTATTCGTCTATTGGTAGAAAAAGCTCTCGATATTAAAAAGTTGACTCCTGAAATTGAAAATGAAATTAACTCAGAACTGACCGAAATGGGTTATATTTCTGACGTGGACTACGAAGCCTTGGAACTATTAATGGCAGAGATGGACGCTGGTCGCATTCAGTTGGTTTCAAGTTTAGGCTTGTTATCTTGAGGGCTTGGCATTAGAGTTGCTTTAAATTGAGTTAATTTCAATCAAGAGTAAAGTCATGAAACTTCAATATAAGCAACAGAAATTATAGTAACGGTAGCGACGATACTTTAGCAGTGTCACAACTCGTGTTTTTTGTAAGATTAATCATATATTTCGTTGCAGGGAGTTAACCAAGAGGATAATGCTTCCACATTTGCATTAATCAGTAGTTATCCCCATGTAATTAGCTCCACCCTTAGAAAAAATTCCTCTCTACCTGTTCGCTGAAATTAACCGCAAGCAAGATAAACCTGTTGTTGAGAGAGTAAAGATTTTTAATAAGGCAACGCTTAGAACCTGAAACAGAAATCATTTCTTCCATTGGTTCCAAGGAAGCCATTTACAATACATTTTTACCTTCTTCCCGGTCTAAGATTAGTTATTTTCTTGCTATGCGCCGTATGCGATCGCTATGGATAACGCCACGCCTTAGGGCTATCGGGTACGTGTTCTAGCCTATGGCTTGCGCCGTAAGTCCTGCGGAGAGGCTATGCCGTAGGCGGTTTATTAAATCGGTACTCTTCTACCGGCAAGGGAGTAGATTTAGTTTAAATGGGAGATTACACCCTGATAGCAGAACTAGGTTATCCCGTCTACCGTACATTTAATATTTTTACTGGTAGTAAACCTTTTGCCATGCCCCTAAAGATAGAAAATAAATTTTTTCCTGACCTCAATGCTATTCCTTCAGAAGGATGTAGGCATTCGCTACTGTTGCTTAGGGAACTGAGGATTGGATAGGCAAGAATTTACCCAATCCCTAATCCCTAATCCCCAATCCCTAATCCCCCTTTTTGTGCTAGCCAAATTTCGTGAATAAAGTGATTGAATTGTTGCTTGGCAACACAGATCTGTCCAGGTTTTGGTTCTTTTGCCAAAACCTGACTCAAAAAACTAATAACTTCTGTGTCTAAGGCAGGTTGAAATAAATTAACAGACCAAAGCAGGTCAGATGTATCTCGTAGATCAGTGAGCTGCGGCGGTTCTTGGGTAAAGTTGACTAGCAGTAAAGGACGCACCCAGCACAACTGACGAGAAACCACGACTTGAATGACTTCTGCATACAGCTTCATGTCGCCATGCTCTAAAGACACAATTTGTCCTGCTTGAAACTCCAAAGTCATCTCCATAGTCACACGGATGATAGCGACAAGTATATTTTTATTGGTTATTCAATTTTAAGGGGATAGCGCGAAAGGCGCAGTCAAACCTGTGCAGCCATCAGTCCAAAGTAGCAAAAAATTTGAGTACCCCGTTATTTGTGTGTGTATGTTATAAAATGGGTTAATAAGTGTTAAGCAATTTTTGGACAAAAATTCTGTTGTAGTAATTCATTCACAAAAGAGCAAAGAACAGTGTCAGTCGAAACCATAGAGAAGCGTTCAACATCCCGCAAGCTAGCGCCTCGGTATCGCGTTTTGCTCCATAATGACGACTACAACCCTATGGAGTATGTGGTGCAGGTTCTACTAACCACAGTACCGAACCTCACCCAGCCTCAGGCTGTTAGTATCATGATGGAAGCTCATACCAACGGGCTAGCCCTAGTCATTACTTGCGCTCAAGAACACGCCGAGTTCTATTGCGAAACCTTGAAAAATCATGGTTTGAGTAGCACAATTGAACCTGAAGAATAAAAGGTTATAGGCAATAGATAGATTGTTCAAAACAAATCTCCTCCGTTTGTCCCAGTACCCTGCCCCTATTAGGCTCGGTGCATTTATATTGACTTTGTTGGTACTCTGGTTGCCTTTCGCGGCACCGATTTACTTACTCGTGCATGATGCCAACTTAGTCAGTATATTGACAATGGTGCTGCTGTATGTTGAGTTTATCCTTCTACTCAGACTGTGGGGCAAGTACGTTTATAATCAACCTCAGTTGCTACGGCATTATGGCTTAGAACTGACGCGACTCAATGGCGTAGAACTGCTGCGCGGTTTGGCTATTGGGATTATTAGTATTCTAATTTTGTTTGGGTTACAAAGTAGCTTGGGTTGGCTTGTGTGGCAACAACCCAAAGTTTTTTTTCTCAAGCTGGTTTTAGAAAGTTTAATTGTTGGTTTGGGCGTTGGGTTTGCCGAAGAATTATTGTTTCGAGGCTGGTTGCTGGATGAGTTGGAACGGGATTATAGCAAAAGTGTAGCCTTGTGGGTTGATGCGGTTGCTTATGCGGCATTACACTTTATAAAGCCGCTGGAGGCAATTATTCATACACTACCGCAATTCCCAGCCTTAGTCATACTAGGGTTAACGCAGGTATGGGGAAAGCGTTGGCGTAGGGGACGCCTCGGTTTACCCATTGGATACCACGCGGGTTTGGTTTGGGGTTATTACATTATTAACGTGGGTAATTTGATTACGTATACAAAAAAAGTGCCAGAGTGGATAACTGGAATTGATCGCAATCCACTGGCAGGGGTGATGGGTATATTACTTTTAAGTGCGATCGCCCTCAGCGTGCGAGGATTCCTCAACAATGGACAGATTTCAAAGAACAACCCTGGTTAAATTCAGCTATATAAATCTCATCTGCTGAAGGTGCTTGTTGTTAATTAGCCATTTACAAAGCCATCTCCAACACTGTTCCCACCACGCATGCTCGCTCCAAATTCACTCCACTTAAATTCGCACCGTGGAGTTCAGCACACAGTAAATTCGCACCCGTCAAATTCGCACCCGCAAGATTTGCAGAGCGCAAGTCGGCTTCTTCCAAATTTGCCTCACTTAACAACGCCCCTTGCAAATCTGCACGACTCAAGTCTGCACCTTTGAGATTCGCCCCAGTCAAGTTCGCGCCTCGCAAGTCAGCACCTCGAAAGTCAACACCCTGCAAGTTGACATTCATCAAATTAGCACCGCTCAAGAAAGCACCAACAAACGACACTTCACTGAGTCTTGCTCCCATTAAGTTAGCACCACGTAAATTGCTACCCCGTAAGTCAGCACCCGTCAAATCTGCTTGCATCAAATTTGCTCCCATCAGGTTCGCCCGCAAGTCGCTTTCTATGAGGTTGGCTCCCATCAAATTGGCACCTTCTAAATGTCCACCTTCGAGTTTGGAACCTGTAAAAGTTGTCCCGACAAGGTGAGCGCCAGCAAAATTGATGCGATTTAAGTCAGCATTTGATAAATCTTCGTCTTCTAAATCTACTCCTGGCAAGTGTTTGAGTTTTCCTGAGCGAATTTCTTCAATATTCATATAAATTCTGCATTATCAAGATTATTAAATTTCGCGCAAAGACGCAAAGACGCAAAGAGTTTCTTAGCGTCTTTGCGCTTTGATTATTATTGCCTGTAACTGCTCTTAATCTCTCCACTCTTACTTTCGCTATCTAGCCTACTATTAAGTAGCCACATACCAGTACTAACTTTGGGTGTCATCAAAGGTAAGTCGAGTCCCTGTTGCAAACCCATAACTAATAAAGTTAGAGTATCTACAAGTTTGGGGTCAAAGCGATACGATTGTAATTGTTTGCACTCTTCTAAAGCTTGAGTAAATATTTCCTCGGGACTTAAGTGAGAGGTTTTTTTCTGATTAACGCGCCACTGGAACTCTGCTACTAATGCGAGAATTCTTGACTCTAAGGGAATTTCATCTCCAGCTAACCCCGCTGGCTCGCCTGTACCATCCCACCACTCGCTTTGATGTGTAAGAATTTGTGCGATCGCCCGCAGTCTTGGCATTGTTCGCAGTACCTGCGCTCCTGGTACTAACGGACAAGTCAAGGGACAGCAGGGTGCATCTTCTTGGTAGCGGGTGGAACTACCAGGAGAAAGAACGCTTTCGGCTCTTTGCAATGGATCTATACGTTGCAGCAACCCTGCTAGGCGTAGACGTTTCGTTTGCCACGCGGGAAGATCCAAAAGTTGCCCCATTGTTTCTGCCAATGCTACCACTTCCGCTGCTGCCATTGGATTGGTAATATCGGCAGCATCTATCATTTGCGCCATCCGTAAAAATGCTTGGATTTCGTTGGAAACCAAATTCCGATCCAGTGCTTGGTGGCGAGTTGCTGTGGGGACAGATATATTCACTTGCCCCGTTTGAAGGTAATCTACTACCAGGGAAACCACTGCACTCAAGTCTTCCGGTGTGGCAAGCCGTGGCTGGATTGTGTCTTTGTGTGCCTTAAGTTCTTTTGCCAGTTCTGGGTTGTAGCTTTCGATGTGGGAAATTGCTAATTCTGCTGTTTCTTGGACTAACTCCGGCTCAAATGTCCACAAACCGTAGAATTTTCGCTCTACATCGGATGCAGGTAATCCGCTGGAACCATAATCAGCTTCTGATAATTCTTGACAAATTACCATTGCTGTGTATTTGTGTGATAGGATAATCAAATGCCACTCCTGCGCTACTGGATCGGCTGGCTCTATGGCGACTAGGTTGACATTGGGCAACTGGCTTGTATAATGTTCGGCAAAGCTTGTATCTGGGGCTGCCATTATGGCAACTTGGGTAGCTTTTTTGGCGATATCTGCGTATCTTTCAGCTTCTTGCAGATACCACTTTCCCTGTTGGAAGGCTGTGATGACTAAGGGTGTACCGTCGTTTTTTAATATGTGGTCTTCCAAAGCATGGCACAGGGAAACCAGAGTATGTTTATAGTAGACACCGAATTGAATTGGTCTTTTACTATAGCGATGGGCTGTTTCTAGCTTTTGTAAAATTGAGCCTTCTAACATGAGATTTGATTAAATGAACCGCAAAGCGAGCAGAGGACGATGAGGAGGATAACGAGAAGGTGACTCCCCTATCTCCCTTATCTTCCTCATATCCCCGTGTTTTCTATGATACGCTGACGAGTTGTTTTTCTTTCGTCTCAACGGGTGCAGAAAGTGCTTCTTCTAAGTCGGCACAACCCAGTTTTTCTTCTAATATTTTCATGACTTCGCGTCCGAAATCGTTAGGATTTTGTCGCCAAGCTTGTAAACAGACTTGCCCAAAGAATGAACCGAGAGGTTCGGGGTTCCAGAGCATTTTCTGGACTGTCCAAGGTGTAATGTTCATTGGATCATACCCTGGTTTAAGAATATTTTCTTTGAAGGCATATTCTTCGAGGTGGGTATGGGGTTGCAAACCAATGAAGAAAATCGCAGGTTCGACTTTATCCGCACCGAAGATGCGTTCTAGTTCACGGTGGTAGGCGATGGTTTGGCGAATGGTTTCGGGACGTTCGTCAATGACGTTAAATGAGTAATTGACGGAAACTAAGTCGTTGAATCCAGCAGCTTTCAAGTCACGGCAGTTTTGCAAGACTGTTCGCAGGTTGTAGCCCATGCGCATTTTGCGCACGAGTTCTTGTGAACCACTGGTAATACCAATTTCAAAGTAGTTCATCCCGGTTTTCGCCATCAACTTACACAACTCTGGTGTGAGGTTGTCGGCTCTGATGTATGCTGCCCAGTGGATATCCGTCATCCCAGAATCAACGATTTTCTGTAAGAGTTCTACAGCATCGCTCATAAATTTTCGCGCTGGGATAAATTGGGCGTCGGTAAACCAGAAGTTGCGAATACCGCGATCGTACAATTGCCGCATTTCGGCAACGACTTCCTCAGCTGGGTTGATGCGTACTTGTTTGCCTTCTACAACGGTGTAGACGCAATAACAGCAGTTGTGGGGACAACCACGCTTAGTTTGTACACCTATATAAAAATCTTGCTCTTGCAGGTAATAGTTAAATTCCGGCCACATACTTTCGATATAGTTGTAGTCGCAAGCGGATTTTTCTAGGGGAGTGGGTTGTTCGTGAATCAGGCGATCGCGTGGTTTTTCTTCTCCTACGACATAACACCTTTCATCGCGAAATTCTTGAGCGCTTAAAAGTTTTGTCAGCAGGGTTTCGCCTTCTCCCACGGAAACAATCGTTCCCTTGGGTAAGCTTTTACCCACTTGCTCGTAAAAGACGCTGACAGCACCACCACCGACAATCACCCGAGCATCGGGGTTATAACGTTTAGCGCGTTTAATGCCCCGTTTCACTAAGCCCAAATTCCGCCACAACTCACCGTAGTATCCCGACGCAATCCGCAACAAACCAATAGCCCCTTTTATCTTGAGTAATGGATTGGGGGAGTAGAAAAACTCGAAGGAATATTGCAATGGGTTACCGCCACGTCCACCCACCGGAGCATAAATTTGGATATCACGCCACGAATACACGAGTAGTGTGGGCTTGAATTCATCGATACAGCGATCCAGCGCAGCAGCATAATCTAGAGGTGGCACTGTTCCTAAATCAAAAATGCGCTGTTCTATGGTGTTGAACTGCTTGTGGACGTGATCTGCAAGATAAACTACCCCAATCGGAAAGATCGGGTTACAAGGAAGGCGAACATAGAGAATTCGGTTGTCCATCACAGGTGTTTTAACTTCCATCTTGCTGTTTTTAAGGGAAAGTGAGATTAATAGCTTTTAAAAGAAGTATTGAGATTAATTTTTGTCCTATATCTTAATATTACTTGACATTTAGGCAGATAAGGATTTAATCTGCCCTTTTTGTTGATATTCAGTGGAACTAGTTAAATTCACTTAGGCATCAGATACATACTCTCTCAACAGAAATATTATTAAATTATAAAGATTTTTCTATAGATAGCTTTACAATAACAACAACTCTGTTTGCCAAGCGATGATCTACATATCTTGGTTATGGGGTAGAGGCGTGAGGATTGACAACTAAATTTCGCCGTTTATGATTTTTTGTGAACCAGAAAACATTATGTGTGTGGGAGCATAATGTACAATTGCAGAAAAGGCATAGATTTTCACAAATTTTTCATATATCCGCAAATCTTAAGATAGAAATAATAATAGAAAAGCTCACTTGGTAGTCGGGGTTACAGCAACTGGGGATCAGCCGGTGCTAGCTTGACAAGTGTAAGATAAGATAGTGGCGTAAAGCTCTTCAGCAGTTATGGCTCAAATATTAGATCCTCTACCACCTGAGCAATCAGGTAAAATTTTCTGCTGCTACGTGAATGCCACAAGCAAAATACAGGTGGCTCGCATCTCAAATATTCCCAACTGGTACTTTGAACGGGTTGTTTTTCCTGGACAAAGGTTAGTGTTTGAAGCTCCAAAAGAAGCTCAACTTGAGATTCATACGGGGATGATGGCAAGTGCAATCTTATCGGATAATATTCCGTGCGATCGCCTCGCAATCAGCGAACCTAGCAATTATGAGTTTCATACAGACTCACAACCAGCAATAGACCCTATCAATAAAAAACCAATTGTGCAGACGATTAATACAAAAACCGGAGATTCCAAAAAACCTTTGCAAGTCGCTGGTTTAGTATACATTGATTAAAAAAAACAATTTTCCTTAATAAGAGGGTTGCTGAACTCAGCAGCCCTCTTTTGTTTAGTTATGAGTCATTAGTTATGAGTCATTAGTCATTAGTCATTAGTCATTGGTCATTAGTCATCTCTCCCTCATCCCCCTCATCTCCCTCATCTCCCTCACTCCCTCCCTGCTCCCCCTGCTCCCCTGCTTTCCATCTCCCCATCGCTTTCCTAACTCCACTTCCCCATCTACAATGTTTACTATGAACCTACCTTCCTTTCTTTGGCTGTGGAAAATAGCAGCATGGTCGATGGGGTTATCGTTGTTAGCTTATTTGCTATTGGCGGTTACAGGCTTTTGGATGTTTCGTAACAGAACATCGGCGCACCCCTCTTTTATTTCCCCCTTTACCGAGGGAAATACAAATGTACGTTCCCTTCACTTTCTAATTGGCAGTTGCATGGTAAGTTTAGTACTGCTGCTGCTCCTGATTGGCATTATTGGCACTTTCGGTCATTTTGGTTCTTTGGGACACTCGTCACACTTCATTAGTGGGTTGATAGCAGTCGTGCTAGTTTTGCTGTCTGGTGGAAGCGCATTGCTTATCAATCGGAGACGACCTTGGGCTAGAGGTGTCCATGTTGGCGCTAATATTGCCCTGTTTTTTGGCTTTATCTGGGTATCGCTCACAGGCTGGAGTGTGGTACAAAAGTACTTACCATGATGATTCACAAATGACCCGGCAGCCTCACGACCAGTTTGCCAAGCAGTATCTAGAAGAATTACTCTCTCCTTTAGGAAAGGTCGAAGTCAGTCGCGAAGTCACTGACGAAGTTCGACAAGTCGATATTTTATTTTTCCCCGCACCGTCGCCCAACGCTGACCCGCAATCTCTGGGGTTACTTGGTAAAATTGCGACGAGTGCTTCGTTGTTGGAACCCTATCGCAATCAACCGAGTAAAACCGAGGTACGCAATTGTATCCTCAAATTATTTTCTTTCTATGGAGAGTTGCAGCGCAAAGCAAGGCGAGAGAGTACTTCTTTACCAGAGGATGATTTACCGCGTCTGTGGATTTTGGCAACTTCTGCATCGGAAAAGTTGCTTGATGATTTTGGGGCTAAATTAGATTTAGAGAATTGGCTACCTGGTATTTACTTTCTAGCCAAAGCTTTGAGGACGGCTGTAGTAGCAATTAACCAGTTACCTGTAACACAGGAAACTCTTTTGCTCAGGATTTTAGGTAAGGGAGAAACCCAACGCCAAGCCGTTAGTGAATTACTAGCACTTCCTAAAAATAATCCTATACGTCAGAACGTCCAACAACTGCTTGCTAGTTGGCGTATCACTGTAGTCAACCAGGAAAACTTAACTGAAGATGATCAGGAGTTGATTATGAACTTGTCACAAGCGTATATGGAGTGGCGCGAAGCTACATTACAAGAAGGACAACGCTTGGTGGTGGAAAACTTGCTTAGAGTCCGGTTTGGAACTGTGGATGCACAACTGTTGGGAGTGGTTGAAGCATTAATACAGTTACCACCACAAGAATATAGCCGTTTGTTACTAGAATTATCGCGTGAGGAGTTGTTAGCTAGGTTTGGATCAAGCAGCAATTGATATTGATAACGATAATATCAAACGCTGACAATTGGGCTTCATAATTACCAGTTAGTATTAACTTAAAGTACAACAATAATGATGGAGCCGTGACAGCAAACTCAGCCGATACTTCATCTTCTGTATTTCGCCTCTCTCCTTTAATTAGAATCACGCTTTTGAGTCTATACATAGCACTCACAACACCGTTGCCTTTTCTTTCCCAGGTAACAGCAGCACCCGTACCACCAGCATTACTGTGGGTGGGCATTATCATAGGTTTTATTGCTCTGTATGCAGCGTTGAGCGAACGCGTCATTGTAGATGACCAGGAAATTCAGGTAACTTATCCTCAATGGGTACCGCGTTTTTTCCGCAAAGGCTGGTCGTTACCTTGGTCTGAGGTAAAACAGTTAAAACCCCGCACAACTGGTCAAGGAGGACTCGTTTACTACTTCCTGAGTCAGGAAGGAAAAGCTTATCTACTACCGATGCGTGTAGCTGGATTTGCCCGTTTGGTAAAACTTGTGCAAGAAAAGACCGGGATAGATACGACAGATGTCTATCCTTTAGCACAACCTTGGATGTATTTAATTTTACTTGGGTTGACGCTGTTGCTGCTGTTAGTTGATGGTTGGGCGATCGCCACAGCGTTAGGGCAAGGTAACATAAATTAAAGCAATCACATTAAGTAGCCAACCGATGACCTACGGTACAACGAATGTAACGGATGTAACGGATGTATGTGTGTGAAACCCAAAGACAAACTATCCGCTACATTCGTTAGTCGTGCGTTGCTAAATTAGCGTGAGCCTTAGAGGACATTTATTACATAAAGGTTTATTTTGGAGAGTCAACAAGACACGCAGATGAGGAAACTTACCCTCAAAGCACAACTGCGCCTAGAACAAGTCAGTCTTTTTGCCAGCTTGAAAAGCCAGAGTAAAGGTAAGCAGCTGGGACACGCAATATTACAAGATATTTCCTTTGAGGTATTTGAGGGAGAACGCGTTGCCATTGTTGGACCATCCGGTGCAGGGAAAACTCATTTATTACGCCTCCTGAACCGTTTAAGTGAACCGACGAGCGGTAAAATTTATCTGGAAAATCAGGAGTATCGGCAAATTCCTGTATTGCAGCTACGCTCCTTAGTGACATTGGTACCCCAAGAGCCGAAGCTTTTGGGAATGACAGTCAAAGAAGCATTGGCATACCCGCTGGTTTTGCGTGGTTTAGCGAAACAGACAATTGAGGAACGCGTGACTTACTGGATAGAAAAGTTGCAAATTCCAGAGGAATGGTCAGCGCGGACTGAGGTGCAACTTTCTCTTGGACAGCGACAGCTTGTGGCGATCGCTCGTGCTTTAGTGATTCAACCGAAAATTTTATTGTTAGATGAGCCAACCTCTGCCCTAGATTTAGGTACGGCTGAGTATCTTATGGAAACTTTAAGCCAGCTTGCTCAAAGTCATCAAACAACCGTTGTTATGGTAAATCACCAGCTAGAGCTAGCCCAGAAGTTTTGTACACGGCTATTGTATTTACAGCAAGGGCGCTTACTTGTCAATCAACAAGCGTCTGATATAAGCTGGGCTAACTTAAGAGAAAGCCTGACGCAAGCAAAAGCCGAAGATGAATTTGGATTATAGTTATTAGTTATTATTTAGTCCAAATTTCGCTTACGCTCATTGGGACTAAAACGTAGGGCAGTGAGTGCTAATCATCTCCTTTTCTCCCTCATCTCCCTCATCCCCCTCATCCCCCTCATCCCCCTCATCCCCTCGTCCCCTTCTCATCGGGGAGTGCTGAGGGTTGAACGTTGATTGCTAAACCTCTCTTTAGGTAACTTTGTTGCTGACTGTCCAATATTGGCATTTAAAATTTCCATGTTAAAACGGTATCCTACATTGCGGATCGTTTGAATTAAACTAGGTTGGCGGGGATCTAGTTCAACTTTTTTCCGCAACGACAAAACATGAGTATCAATGGTGCGTGGGTTATCTATAGCATCAGGCCAAGCACGCCGTAGCAGTTCTGACCGACTTAATGGCACTCCTCCAGCTTGTGCCAAAACGTATAGCAAACTGAATTCCTGCGGTGTTAAGTCAATAAACTCTCCTTGGAAGCGAACGCGACGCTGTACTAAATCAATTTGCAAAGACCCATAATCCAAATAAGCTGGTGCAACGGGTGTGCGATTGCGACGAATAAGTGCCTCAACCCTTGCAAGAAACTCTTGCATCCCAAAAGGTTTGCTGAGGTAGTCATCTGCTCCCGCTTTCAAACCAGTGACTATATCAGCTTCATTGCTACGGGCAGATAGCATTAAAATTAAAGGCTGTTGTTGACGATGTAACCAACGGCAAAATTCAATGCCATCACCATCAGGTAAATCGGCATCGAGAATGACCAGTGTTGGTTGATGGCTTAAAAACACTTCTCTAGCTTGATAAATACTTGCGGCTTGATGCACCCGATAGTCCAGTTGTTGCAAGTGCCAGCCTAGCAATGACCTCAGATGGGGATTTCCCTCAACGATTTCAATACAAACCGAACCCACGGTGGCAAGACCCCTTAGCGTATATGAATTTCAAAGTAACAAAGCCTATGTCTTAGGTTTTGTAATCCTTGTTACCTCAATTGTTATTGGCTTCATATTTACTAATACCAATACTGGCAAGGTGCTTAATTGATGCCTTAGCCAAAGCCAAGTTAGTAATATTCTTAAATTTTTGTTAGACTTAGCAAAAGTACTTTTGATGAAAAATCCTGCTATCAACTGGAGTGCGATTTACCAAAAAAGTGTCACCAAACAAGCTAATTGTTACCAAAAGAGTTTTTCAGCTTTATGGTGAAAGCAGATTCGATATTGTTGAATAGAGCGGTGCCCACACCCTCCAACCCAGTTAGGCTATTGGTTGAGATAATTATAACAATAGCTTACCGGATAATCATATTCCCAGTTTTCTGGAATAGGATCGAGATAGTCTGTAGCTGCTCGTGAGAGTTCCCTTTGGGGGAGATATCTTCTTTTAGTTAATGCCAAACTAAAAGTGAGACTTCACATCTCAGCTTCAATAAATTACAATTTTCTATTCCAAGCAGTTTTCTAACAGCAGTTATGCTCCAAGACACACAAACCATTCGCTATTACCAAAGACTAACTGACGCCTTCGTCGAGTTATGGAATCGCGGTTATCGTACGGATGATATGCGGATGTATTTGGATGGCTATATAGCCGCACTGCAACACAGTAATGCCATTGAACCGTATCTGATTCATCGCTTAGAGGAGGAAGCTAATCGCTACTTGCACGATGTATCAAACTTTACAATGACGCAGCCCCAACCGGATTACTATTAATATCTTTTCTCAATGAGAAGTAGTATCCGTAGCGCAATGCAGATGATTATAGCATATCTATTATCTGCATTGCACAAGTGTGAAAAATTGGAGATATTTCTTTACAATCACAGTACAAAAGCCCTAACTCACGAGTCATAAGTTCTAAGTGAGCTGATTTATTAGCTCACTTAGAACTTTACAAATATAGTCACACGCTACTTGCTAGCTCAATAGCCTTAAGCCTACACCACGGCTGCGCCGTTAGGTAGGGGCGTTTTTTCATAACTAGCAACTTGCGTTCAAACAAAAGGTGCCCGAGTCGCCTACGCAGGATTGCTGCTGTTGTAGACGTCACGGACACACTTTCCAACGGTGTAACAAACAATTTGTTCCAGAGGGCAGCATAGCAACTGCCCGTCGGAGAACTTGCTCAGTATTCAGGACTGTTTTACTATGAGGTGACTGCTAATTGCAATATGGTTAACTTCAGGAAGCAAGTGCTACTTCCACCATTTGCTGCAATTCGCCGTTTTGGTACATTTGTATCAGGATATCTGAACCACCAACGAATTGACCGTTGATATACACTTGGGGAATTGTTGGCCAGTTGGAATAGTCTTTAATTCCTTGGCGGAGTTCGTAGTCATCCAAAACATTAACTGTCTCGAAGGGAACTCCCAAGGTATTCAGTATTTGCACGACATTGTTAGAGAAACCACACATCGGCATTAACTTGGTTCCCTTAAGGAAAACCAAGATTTTGTTTTGTTGTACCAAATTATCAATTCGCTCTTTAAGTTCTGGCGTCATTGTCTTTTTGTTTCCTATCTTACTTTTGGTCTCATGACTGGTATTGCCTTACGTCCTAAGTCTTGACTCAAGACTTAGGACTGAGGATTATTTTGCCAAGCTTCGGGAGTATACGTTTTTAGTGCCAAGGCATGGATCGCTTCACTAGACATGGCTGACTTCAGTGCACCATAGACTAACTGGTGCTGTTGCACAAGTCCCTTACCTGCAAACTGCGATGAAACTACTGTCACTTGATAATGGTCACCACCTCCAGTCAAGTCTTGCACTTGAACTAGGGCATCTGCCAGTTCTGCCTTTATCATTTCCTGTACTTGTTGCGGACTAATCATCGCAATTCCTGATCATTTCAAACCCTAATAGGGATTGTAACGCCTCGTATCTGGGCAATTCAAAATTTAAAATCCCCTGCGGCAAGTTGCTTTGCGTTTACACAATTCAAAATTCCACAACCTGATGTTGGCAAGCATTTTTGCTGTTGACAGTAGGCAAATTAAATGTGTGACAGTAGACTACATCTATTTCAAACCCTAATAGGGATTCAAATATCAAGAGTCCCCACCACTGATTATAATCCCATCTTACCATTGGGCTGAATGGGGGGGAGGTGGGGAGGTGAGGAGAGAGGTAATTTGATTATTTCTTCTGGGAGGAGGGAGAGGATGAGGGAGAGGATGAGGGAGAGGATGAGGGAGAGGATGAGGGAGGGGAAGAAGCACTACCACCTCTAGAAAACGGAGCATCAACAAAGCCCAACTCGAACAACTGCTGATAAGCTTTTTTACCTAAATCCCGTGTTGGTTGTTGGCTTTTAATTATTTGAATGAGCAACGGTACAGCTAATTCCGGCTTATTTTGCGCTCTATGTACCAATGCTAGCTGGTACGTGGCTTCATCCCGCATTTGGGCAGTTTCTAGCGCCTTTTTGCGTTGAGCATCAGCAACTCTGATGTCAATTCCAGAAAAGCTAGAATTCAAGTCTTGATAAAAATTAGAAAGCTGATTAAAAACGAGCCGTGCTTCTTGGAGTTTCTTTGCTGCTACATCGTAGTTTTGGGAAGAAACTGCATTACTTGCGTCTGCCATCAGACGCTTCCCTCCCTCAAGGCTCAAAAGGCTGTTATTTTGTGCTGTGGGACGGAGGTTGTTTGGATCGTTGGGATCAATAGGTTGTGGTTGATTAGAGCCACTTGGTAACTGTACCTGAGCATTAACGGGTGATAAGAAGCTGAGGGCTGCTATCACTGCTAAGGAAGTGAAGCGAATTATAGGAACGGTTCCAGACAAGTTCATGAGGTCATTTACAGAGATAACTAAAAAAGCAGTTATGAAACTTCGGGTATCTTAACTCTGTTTTGAACTTTGACAAAACAAAGCCACATATTAAGTTTCCCTGATTTAGACTCAAAATCAATGAAACCAGGTTCCCCTAGCGTGTGCATATTAGCTAATCCGCCGCTATCAATGAAGGTACAAATTGCTCTAATTTTTCAACGACAGGTGTATCACAAATCAGTCTGGGGATAGTTTGACAAGGCAGTGGTGAAGAGTTCGTTTTTAGAAAGCGATAGAAAATCTTTTAAAATTGCCAACCGTTTGATAGGACTGAAAGAGGTTTTAGTTGCCGAGCCTAAGATTGTCGTGCAAGAAATGCATGATAAATCCCGTAATCTGCTCTATATCCAGCAATGGTATCTCAACCATAACGGTGGCAACTAAGCGGTCATTCGCAGCGATTTGGTTACAAAAAGGTGAATGCATCTCCTAGCGGCGCTAGCAGCGCAACAGTTACGCAAAGCCGTAGCAGATCTTTAGGAACAACTGGGGGACGAAATGATTCAAAACAAGCAATTCCTGAGAATGACAGACAGAGGATAAAAAGCGTACTCCCAATAGCTGACTCTAACCTAATCCAAGAAATTCAGGTCACTTGTACCTTCATCGTAAGTTTTTAGGAGATTTACAAATCTCATTCATTACCCTTAACAATCAGGAGGTGTTGTTACAAAGCTGTACCTTAGGTCGCTGTACTAAGAACGCAAACAACTTATACCGATTCATGCTCATGACAGCTACAAATAATTCTCGCTTGCCCTTGCCGTTGTTCGCCTGCACCGGGTACTCTCCTAAAGTGCAAACTTAAGTGAAATGGTATAATTACTAACTATTAGCAATTTCTGCAAATGCGTGAGTAGTAACTTCTGATTCGTGATGGCTTAATTTTTTGAGAGCTATTGCCAAATCACCAGTGAGACGTTTAGCATTTTGTTTCAAGGTGCCTCTAGCGTAATCTACAACTTGTATTGGGGAACCAATCTGAATACTCACATCCGTACCCCATGTAGGTAACAGTTGGCTGTAATTGATGCTGATGGGTATAATTTTTATACCTAATCCTGGATGACTAGATTCAGTACTCAAAGCCAGACGAGCGATTCCTGGTTTTAAAGGGTGAACTTTACCATCACGAAAAATGCCGCCCTCTGGGTAAATAACCAACATTTCTCCATTTTTAAGTAATTCAACACTATGACGGAGAGTCGTGATTGAGGGCTGTTGAGGATCTACGGAAAAACCCCCTAAGCGTCGGACAAACCAGCCTTGGAACCCTTGGCACTCAGTGATCGTAACCATGAATCGCAAGTCTCGTCCAGTCACGCAGCGACCAGTTGCGTACGGTAAGAGCAACGAATCCCAACGCGCCCGATGGGTGGGAGCAAGGATAACAGGACCAGTTTTGGGGAGGTTTTCTTGTCCACTGACTTTAATCCGCCCAAAGAAAAACGGTAGAACAAAGTGACCCCCCAAGAAATACGCTAAATGACCTAACCAAGGAGAAATCTCAGAGGTAGTAATATGAGCCACCTTAGCATTTTCTGGCGTAGTAGCAGGATTATCACAGGAAGTATCAAAGGAAGAGTTAAACTCAATCATGACGGTAGCGGGTGGCTGTTGGGTTGAATACATTCAAAACTCTGTTAGATACACCGTAGATTTTCTTCCCTGACTTGTGTAGCACCAACTGGACAGTTTTATCTCTGTCCGTTAGTTAGAAATATGTCGGCGATGAGTAAACCAAGCTTGTAATTGCTGACGACAGGCGGACTCTAAAATCCCACCGATGACACGCAGGCGGTGATTGGAAGCAGCGCTATCGGGGATATTGGCGACGGTACGAATTGCACCAGTTTTGGCATCGTCTACCCCGTAAACTAAAAGTCCTATACGCGCTTGTACAATAGCACCTGCACACATTGGGCAAGGTTCTAGAGTGACATAAAGGGTGCATTGGTTCAGACGCCAAGTTTGTAACCTTTGAGCGGCTGCTCTGATAGCAATAATTTCCGCGTGAGCTGTAGGGTCATTGTCACGTTGTTTCCTGTTTTCACCTTCTGCAATCAAACTTCCGGACGAATCAACAATAACAGCGCCTACGGGTACTTCATCCGCATCACCCGCAATTTGTGCTAAGTCTAAGGCGCGACTCATCCATTGCCGATGTATAAGATATTCTGAGTACTCAAGTAGCATTTTCTTAGTCCTAAAAAGAGGACAAGCGGGGGTGGGGAGAAAGTCAAAAGAATTTTTGAGTGTTGACTCTTGACTTTTGACTTTCTTTGTGAATCTTTTAAACAGCAGATTGGGCGAGAAGAGGATCTAACTGACCTTGCGTATCTAGTTCATAGAGGTCATCACATCCGCCGATGTGCTGATTATTAATAAAAATTTGCGGTACTGTGCGGCGTCCATTGGCACGTTCTGCCATCTTTGCTCTAGCTGCTTCGTCACCATCGATTTTGTATTCGGTGAATTTCACGCCTTTCCACCACAGCAGAATCTTGGCACGGATGCAATATGGGCAGGTTTGCCACGTGTAGATTTCAACATTGGCTTTTACTTGCTCTAGATGACGTCCTAATAGGGAGTTGAGAAAGTTCAACATGATGTTAGTAATGTTATTTTATGAATCGTTTTCCTCTGTCTCTAGCCTAATTCAAGCTTGTTGTAGGATGGGCGACACGAGCGATCCTTTTTTAGATGCCGCTCAGGCACAATGTACTCGTGTCTGAGTACTGCCTGTGGTGCAGTTCATTATTTGACTCAAGATTCTAAGAGGATGTTTGGAAAGTGTCGTATTGTACCAAAATTTATTGATGAACCCCCTAAATCCCCCTTAAATCAGTTATCAGTTATCAGTTATCAGGTGTATGGTGGGGGATAAAGAAGCGCCACCAACGGCTTCCACGCTCTTGGTGGGGGACGCGCGACCACTCGTATTTAACTGATAACTGTTTACTGTTCACTGTAAAAAAGGGGGACTTTCCCCCCCCTTTTTTAAGGGGGGCTAGGGGGGATCAAGTAAAATATAGTGGTTTGCAGTTGGGTAAGGTACACAAAGAAATAATGAACCACTCATGAAACACAGATGTAGGCGTAAGCCGTGCCGTAGGCTACACAGATAAATCTGTACTTCATTCAATTGAGTTTCGCTATATTTGATACTTCTCAAACATGCTCTAAGGATGTTGTACAAATTTTGTGTGAAATTCTTTGGAAAATAGAGGAATGTCACCAAAGTTAAAGTAATTAACTGGTATAGAATATTCATAGTGCTTAAAACAACCAGAAAATTTATATTGCTTATGCCATGTCAGTCTGGCTGAAACTTAAAGAGTAGGCGTACAAAATTGGTCAAACTATTTATCAACTTAAGAATGGATTGCTATCTAATTATCTCAATCAACAACTAAACGTCCGCCTATAGCCATGTATGCAGGTCGCTTGTCTTGCTGTCTCAAACTTGTGACACTTGTCTAAGTCCTGCCAGTTTTACACCACATTTTTACTAGTGAGTTACTTCTGCTAGCCTGCAGTAGCCATGTCCTTGGTGTAGCTTGTGAAAGCGCTTCGGGGGCGTACATCTTCATGCCCGTAGCGGGGTTATCGAACCTCATGGTTGCGTAAGTCCTCATAAGAATAGACAAGATGCAAAATAAAGAAAGGAAACTCTTTCGTACTGAAGCACTAGAACGCCTGTCCTCACCGGAGCAACTTGACCGACTGATGCAGGTAACGAGTCCCCAAGCCTGGGTACCCTTAGTTTCTATGGGCTTTTTGATAGCTGTGGCTGGCATTTGGAGCGTAGTTGGGCGAATTCCACTCACCGTTACAGGCTCTGGTGTGTTGATCCGACCTCGTCATGTGGTGCAATTTCAAGCACGCAGCGCTGGTCAATTGTTAACCCTGAATATTAAGGCAGGAGATGTCGTAAGGCTTGGTCAAGTACTCGCTACAATCGACCAATCTAATATTAAACAACAACTACAACAAGAAAAAGCAAAGTTGGTTCAACTGCAACAGCAGAACCAAAACACTGATAGGCTACAAAAGCAGCAAATAGCGCTGCAACTAAGAACGCTCGAACAGCAGCAAAAAGACTTTGAAGAAACCCTGCGTCGAGAGTCAGTCGCACCAATACTGCATAATGAAACACTTGAAGCATTAGAGCAAAAACGACAAAGCTTTGAGCAAAGTTTGTCAAGAGAACAAGTTGCGCCAGTTTTGTACAAAAAAACTCTCAGTGCACTAGCAGAAAAACGCAAAAGTCTTCAGGAGCGTTCATCACAAATCAGGTCATTGCTGCAAACTTTGCAACAACGAGTTGAAACTCGTCGTAGTTTGTTTGAACAGAAGATTATTAGCCAGGATGCGCTGCTACAATCTCAGCAGGAATTGTTAAACGCTCAGGCGCAACTGTTAGATATTGAGGCACAGCTTAAAGACCTTGAAGTTCAAAAAACGAGTAGCGAACGGGAATATTTACAAAACCTCAACAAAGTTGACGATATCAAAAATAATATTCAAGAAATTAAAGTTCAAAGAACTAATGCAAAGCGGGATTACCTACAAAATCTTAATAAACTTGATGAAATCAAAACCAAAATTAAAGATATCGAAGCCCAAAAAACTAAACTGGTTCAACAAGATTTAGAAAAGTCAATTAATAAATTAAATCAAATTCAGGAAGTGAAAAGCAAGATTGCGCAGTTAAGACTACAACTGACTCAATCAAGCCAAATTACGAGCAAATTTGATGGTCGCATCTTGGAAGTTGGTGTTCTCCCCGGTCAAGTTATTAGCGTTGGCACGCGTATTGGGACTATTGAAGCTGAATATTCTAATGCTAAACTCCAAAGTCTTGTTTACTTTGCTGATAAGGATGGTAAGCAAATAAAACCTGGTATGACTGTACAGGTGACACCTAGCGTTGTCAAGCGCGATCGCTTTGGTGGAATTGTTGGCGTCGTCACCAACGTTTCTCCCTTTCCTGTGACAACTGGTGATATTACAGCGCAAGTCGGTAACGAAGACTTAGCAAGAAGCCTTGCTAATAGTAGCGCGGCTCGCGTGCAAGTCGAGGTTCAACTGCAAAAAGACCCAAACACTGTCAGTGGATACAAATGGTCTTCTTCAAATGGACCAGCACTCAACTTATCATCTGGTACGACGACGCAAGTCCGGGTCAAAGTTGGAGAAGTGGCACCTATTTCTTACATTATTCCTATGTTTCGCTCTTGGACTGGCATTTATTAACAAACAGGAAATCACAAAATGCCAAAAAAGTCAAGGTAATGAGTAATTATAGTGGTTCGGGGGTTGAGTGCAATACATCTAGAAATAAGAACCACAGATGGACGAGGCAGTGCGTTGCGGAGCCAGCGCTGCAGGAGGGTTTCCCTCCGCAGCGCTGTCTCACCGCTCCGCGTCTAAGGCGTCTTGGCAGTAAATTAAGCTTAGGGGTGATTTTTGCGTAAGTCCTGTACTTCATTCAAACGAGAAGCGCTATAGTGACAATGCCTTTTGCTTTGATTAGGAAAATTCTGCGGCGACCTCAAACAAGTCGCATCCGCACCCCCACGCTTTTGCAAATGGAAGCGACTGAATGCGGCGCTGCTGCTTTAGGAATTGTTCTAGGCTATTACTCGCGCATTGTCCCTTTGGCTGAACTGCGGCGTGAGTGTGGCGTCTCGCGAGATGGAAGTAACGCCTTTAATATAGTTAAAGCAGCCCGGAACTATGGCTTAAACGCCAAAGGTTTGAAACAGAAAAACCTTGAAAACCTCAAAACCTTTCCCACCCCTTACATTGTCTTTTGGAATTTCAACCACTTTCTGGTAGTGGAAGGGTTTGGAGAAAACCGCGTCTACCTCAACGACCCCGCCACAGGACGCCGGACAGTTTCTCTCCAAGAGTTTGACCGTGCTTACACTGGCGTCACCTTGGTTATGCAGCCAGGACCAGACTTTCAAAGGGGTGGCAAAAAAACTAACATTGTCTCGGCATTAGCTCTACGCTTGCAAAACTCGCGCAGTACTATTCTGTACTGTCTCGTGGCGGGACTTTTACTGACAGTTCCTCGATTGGCTGTGCCAGCTTTTACTCAGGTGTTTGTCGATGAAATTCTCGTCTCTGAGCGCTCTGACTGGATACGACCACTGGTGTTAGGAATGGTTCTCACCGCCGTGGCGAGGAGCTTTCTGGCGTGGTTGCGGCTTACCTACTTGCGGAAGCTAATGCTTAAGTTGTCGGTGACGATGTCGGGACAGTTTCTCTGGCATATTCTCCGCTTGCCGATTGGGTTTTATGCTCAGCGTTTCGCAGGTGAAATCAGCAGTCGGGTGCAACTTAACGATAAAGTTGCGGATGTCCTCTCAGGTCGGCTTGCCACTACAGTCATCGACGCGGTGATGATGGTGTTTTACTTTCTAATTATGCTCCAGTACGACCCTGTACTGACAAGCGTAGCTGTTGGTTTTGCCGCTATCAACTTTTTCGCCCTCCAGTGGCTATCGCGGACTCGTGTGGATGCCAATATGAAGCTGGCACAAGAATACGGTAAGGTTAATGGAGTGGCGATCGCCGGTATTCAAACGATAGAAACAATCAAAGCTTCCGGGCTTGAGTCTGACTCATTTGCTAAATTCGCGGGCTATTATGCCAAAGCACTCAACGCCCAACAGGAATTAGCTTTACAAACTCAAATTCTGACAATAATACCCACGCTTTTAACAGCACTAACCACCGCTTCTATCTTGGTTGTCGGCGGTTTTCGGGTCATGAATGGCAGCCTCAGTATTGGGATGCTGGTTGCCTACCAAAGTTTAACAGGCAGTTTCCTAGAGCCTGTCAACAGTCTGGTCAATTTCGGCAGTTTGTTGCAAGATTTAGAGGCTGACTTAAACCGCTTAGATGACGTACTGCAAAACACTGTTGATGCAGAAGCCTTACGGGGAGCAGGGGGACAAGTCAATTCAAAAGTCAAAAGTGAGCCAGCGCTGCAGGAGGGTTTCCCTCCGCAGGCGACTGGCGAACCCCGAAGGGGTCAAAAGTCAAAATTACAAGTATCCCCCTCATCCCCCTCATCCCCCTCATCCCCCTCATCCTCCTCATCCCCCCTACACCCTACACCCTACACCCCACACCCCTTCCGCTTGCAGGGTTATGTTGAGTTGCGGAATATAACTTTTGGCTATAGCCGTGTGGACAACGCTTTGATTGAGAACTTTAGCTTAAGTTTGGAGCCGGGACAACGAGTGGCGATCGTAGGGGGGAGTGGTTCTGGTAAGTCTACAATTGCTAAGCTTGTTTGCGGTCTTTACGAACCTTGGGAAGGAGAAATTTGCTTTGATGGCGTACCTAGAACCCAGATTCCTCGCTCTGTTTTGGCGAACTCTTTGGCAATGGTAGAACAGGATATTTTTCTATTTGCTGGGACAGTTCGGGAAAATCTTACCCTATGGGATTCCACAGTATCACAAGCTGATTTAGTGCGGGCTTGCTCTGATGCAGCCATTCACGATTTGATTGAATCTCTGCCTGGGGGATATGATGCCAAGCTGATTGAAGGGGGAATGAACATCAGTGGCGGACAGCGCCAGCGCTTAGAAATTGCTCGCGCAATGGTTCGGAATCCATCAGTATTGGTCATGGATGAGGCGACTTCTGCGCTGGATGCTCAAACAGAACTAATGATTGATAGAAATCTGCGGCGGCGCGGTTGCTCTTGTATTGTGGTAGCGCACCGACTCAGTACGATTCGAGATTGCGATGAAATTATTGTACTGGAGCAAGGGAAAGTGGTGCAGCGGGGTACGCATGAGGAGTTATGGCACTCAGGGGGGAAATATGCTAGCTTGCTGCGTACTGAAGGATGATTAGATTGCTGCGCTCTTTAACTAATTCGGCGTTGCTGATTCTAAGTATGAATTTAGGTTCGCGCAAAGGCGCAAAGGCGCAAAGATAAGGGTTTTGAAAATTAAGGGAAGAAAATTTCATACCTCAATTCAGCAACGCCAAACTTTCTCAGTAATAAATTGTGATTGGACAAAAAGCGCTGTCTTGTCACTGACTTCCAGTCAATCGCCCTTTCTCTCTTCCGAAACTTCCTCAATCCAAGCTCGAACAGTAGTAGGACGTAGTGACACACAAATTTGCCAGAATTCTGCTGTACTTTTTTTGACAAAGACACCATCCGTTTTTATTTCAGAGGATAAATGATTTTGGTATTTGACGACCCACCCCATCTGGAACTTTTAAGGATAACAAGCTTTTACTTTAATAAGTTGAAGGTACAATCTCTTCTTGCTAATGAAAGAATGCGTCTTTAGTAGCGGCAGATACAGCCAAACGAAGTGTGGAATTTATTCAGCGGACAGCGCTGCTCGCTTAGAAATTGCCCGTGCTTTGGTCTGACTTTTCACGTCATGTGGAAAAATCCACGAAAAACCTAACCCCCTAGCCCCCTTCCCTACTAGGTTCGGGGAAAAATCAAGGTTCCTCTCTCCTCGTAGGAGAGAGGAATGGAAGCGAGGTTTGACCGATAAGAGTGAAAAGTAAGGTGCAATGGTTCGGAATCCATCAGTATTGGTCATGGATGAGGCGACTTCTGCGCTGGATGCTCAAACAGAATTGATGATTGATAGAAATCTGCGGCGGCGCGGTTGCTCTTGTATTGTGGTAGCGCACCGACTCAGTACGATTCGAGATTGCGATGAAATTATTGTATTGGAGCAGGGGAAAGTCGTGCAGCGGGGTACGCATGAGGAGTTGTGGCACTCAGGGGGAAAATATGCTAGCTTGCTTCGCACTGAAGGATAATTGTAGATGGGAAGGCAAAAGAGACGGTTTATTTTGGTGCTGAACTTAACTGTTAATAAGATAAATCTATAAATGTAGTCAAAAAAAGGAAACAGTAAGTCATTGCCCACTGAAAAGGGGCTTGAAACCGTTGCTCAAATTCAATCAAAATTCCAAATTTCAAGAATTCAAAAAAAGAAAAATTCAAAATCTTTTGGATGAAGCGACTTTTGCCCTAGATGCTCCCTACAAGCTTGTGTAGATATCAGTTGAGTTAGCATTCAAATGCACACGCTGCAAGTCAATATTCAAACGAGAAAACTGCTCCAAGATAGCTTTCATCCGCCCACTAGCTGTACCGAAGCCTTGCTCTGTAGCTTCTAGCAACCCCTGCGCGACAATTTGACAGCGATTCATTCCAAAGCTTTCCGCAACGGCAAATTTTTGGTCTGGTTCCTCAGCCAATCCCAACCCTGGTGCTAACTGCATTGTGAATAGCGGCACTTCTGACTTAAAATACGATTCGTTCTCCTTATAAACTGAAAAGTTACTAATAAGTTAAAGTTCTTAGCTACAACAGGCTCTACCTTACTGGTTGCTTGTTCTGAATTACTGCATAAGTTATGCTCAACTAAATACTCGAAAACATTGTGAGAGTTTAACAGCAATGGCATAAGTTTCTCTTAAAAGTGCTTTGGCAAAGAACTAAAATGTATTCTTATTAGTAATGATACCGACAAGTTAGAAAGTAAATCTGGATGTTTCCCACCCGATAGACAAGCCGATGCTCTAAATCTATTAGCCGCGACCAGATATCTGCATCCATATACTTCAATGGTTCTGGTTTACCAATACCCTCAAATGGGTCTTGCATGACAACCGTCACCAAATCCAAGATTTTTGAAGCTTTCTGAAAATCTTGCTTAAACCACCAAGCTAAATCTTCTTTGAATTTAGAACTAAAACCAGGAGTGCGATTGACTACAACTGGCTTAATTTCGTCAGCTTCAGCAATATTTTTCTTGTTCTTGCTCAATCCCCAACTCCTGCTGAAGTTCTGCCATAGTTTGAGGTTGAATCTTTCCTGTTTTTGACTCTTCTATTGCATCCAGCAGGCGACGTGCATTCTCCGGCGATTGCAAAAGATAAACCGTTTCAACCAAACTCACTAAATCTGACTCAGCAATTCCCGGCTACATTTTCGCTATCACGACGGTTGATGATATACACTTGATGATTTTTTACTACCAGGTCTAACAGCTTAAAAAAGTCATTTCTGGCATCGGTTGGGGATGTGATTTTGTAGGATAGCATCAGTATATGTATGTACAAACTTCTGTACATATATTCTAAATTGTCAATCATCTTGCTAACAACTTCCAAAAAAAGAATCTTTCATGGGCATGAATGGATAAGATGAATGCGCGAAAATCACGATTTTCTAGAGACGTTGCATCCGAAAGTTCTACGAAGGGTACAAAGTATTGAGTCCGACAAATTGCTGCTAAACTAGCTACCGTTGCTGGATTATTAGGTATCACTGGTTTAGGAGCAGTAGGATATTATGCGTTCACTCCACCGTCTGTTAATCGATTGTCACTTCCTGAACACCTGATTTCGTTAGAATCACCAACGGGCAAAAAATTGCTAAGTGAGAGCCAAATACGAAAAGACTACAGCCTACTTAATACTTACTTTGAAACTCAGAAGCGTCCTGCTTATTGTGGTGTTGCTAGTGGGGTAATGGTTCTTAATGCTTTGGGAAGTCATCAAAGTACATATCAGCGTCTGACTCAGGATACTTTCTTCACTCTTCCTGCATCAAGCATTCGCTCACCTTACCTAGTCACTTTTCTTGGAATGTCGCTTGATGAATTAGCAATTCTCCTACAAAGTCATAATCGCAAAGTTGAGGTATATCATGCATCAACTACCACACTAGAACAGTTTCGTGCGGTAGCAAAAGCTAATCTGAAAAATGATAATGATTTTATTATCGTTAACTATAATCGTTCGGCAATAGGTCAAACCGGAAGCGGACATATCTCGCCCATTGCAGCATATCACGAGAAAACAGATAAATTTCTGATTCAAGATGTATCAAGTTACAAATATCCTCCTGTTTGGGTTTCAACCACAATGCTTTGGAATGCGAAGAACACTGGTGATGCTATTTCGGGTCAAACACGCGGATACTTAATAGTTAAAACATAGTAATATCAATGTTATAATAGGCACATACTAAAATGGAGATAAGGTTTTAACTGGCTGTTGTTTCTGATGATGGCTTTACTGCTTTTTGACCACTAAAAAGAGCGATGCCCTTATCTAGAGAAAGCGCGATCGCTCACCATTGAATCTTGAAATTACTTACTTTAATTAATGTGTTTTTTAAGTAAATAGGCGGTTTATTTTGGTGCTGAGGTGAACCGTTAATAAGATGAATTTGTAAATGTCAGTAGATCGCAAACTTTTTCCAACAGAGCGATCGCTAGAAAATTTTGTAGTCTATGCGGCTATTTCTTCAAGACCTCTTTAAAAAGAAAGGTGATAATTAATAACTATCGCTTATATCTGGAACTCTTACCTTGCGGCACGCTAATCAACAAGATGTCGGTTGTTGTACGGGTATAAAATGAAGAACGAAGGCGCTCGTTACCCTTCGGGTGACGCTCGTTGCGACGCTCCTTCGTCCTTCATGGGGTAAAAGTCACGGGGAGGGCTTTCAGACTGCGGAAACCTATGTTCTCTACCCACTCCAGCGTGTCTGTAGATAGCTTGAGATCGGGGAACCGTTGAACTAAGGTATTTATAGCGATCTGACCTTGAACCCGTGCCAGTGGACCACCCAAACAATGGTGAATGCCATCGGCAAAGGCAAGGTGGGGGTTTTCGCTGCGGCACAGATCCAGGCGATCTGGTTGAGAAAATTGAGCTGGGTCTCGATTGGCTGCTCCCAAGCTGAGCAAAACAGCTTGACCCGCTCGAATTGTTTTGCCCCCTATTTCGACATCTTCAATTGCTTTGCGGCTTATAAACTGAACTGGACTATCATAACGCAGCAGTTCTTCTACAGCACTTTCGATAATTGTCGGTTCTCGTTTCAATTTTTCCATCTGGTCGGGGTGACGCAACAAGGCAAGCATACCGTTGCCAATTAGATTGATTGTGGCTTGTTCACCAGCACTTAACAACATTATGCAGATGCCTAACAGTTCGTCTTGGCTGAGGCGATCGCCTTGTTCTCTAGCTGCAATCAGGGTGCTGAGCAAGTCTTCTTTTGGTTTCTTTTCTCGTTCTGCTATCAAGTCGCGTAAATACTCCGTAAACTCCTGCGTAATCTTATTCAGATAAACGTAAGTTTCTAGAGACTTTAACGGTTCAAATACTCTACTAAGTTCCTTCGCCCATAACTTTACTTGGCTATGAGTATCAACTGAAGCCCCTAATATTCTGGCAACAACAAGTACGGGCAGGGGGATGGCAAGATCGGAAATAATCTCCATGCTCCCCCTGTCTTGGAGCGAATCTATCAACTCATCCACAATTTCCTGGATTTGGGGACGCATCAGCTTTACCATATTAGGAGAAAAGTCTTTGCTAAGCAGTTTTCGTAGCCTGGTATGGTCTGGCGGATCTAAAAAAAATAACCATTTGTTAGTAGCTTGTGCAAGTGCATCAAAATTTCCCTGTTGGCGATCAAGGTAATGGTTTTTATCTTTTATCCGTTTTGGTAAATCGGTATGGGAAAAACGCGGATCTCGTAGAACTGCTTTTATATCGGCGTAGCGCGTTAGTACCCAAAATCCCATAAAGTTTAGATGTACGGGGTCGTTAGAGCGGAGGCGATGGTAGATAGGATAGGGATCAGCGATAAACTCAGGAAGTAAGGGATCGAATGTGAATGCTTCAATGGATTCTAGTTTGTTAGTATTCTCTTGGCTAATAACCTTTCTATTCATATTGGTAATCAACTCCATTCTTCTGTATCTTCTTGAGAAGCTAATTGCGTTTGAGAGGATTTTTTTGCTAGATATTCAGCAAGAGCCGCGATGGTGGGATACTGCCAGATAATAGTTACACTAAGTTTACAGTCCAGCCACTCTGCCAATTTAGCCATGAGACTAACTGCTACAGACGAATCTAAACCGTAACGAGTCAAAGGCTCCCTAATGTCTATCTCGTTGGGCTGTACTTTCAAGTACATCGCCAAATTGGAGAGCAGCCAAGCTTGGATAGCTTCTTTTGTAGGGGCTGAGTTGGACAGTTGCAACTCTTCATGAGGTTGCTGGGAAAAAGTCTGTTGCAACTCGGAAGGTAGCAACTCTCTCCAATCGCCTACTGTATTCAAACTGCCATTGAGAAAACCTGTCCGACACGCGTGGCGCTGAACTTTACCGCTGGAAGTTTTCGCAATACTACCCGTTTTCAGCAACAACACGGCATAAACTTGTAACTCATGCTGCTGGGAAATTGCTTGACGGATATCTCCAATTACCTTATCTACATCTAACTTCTTCAGGTGACTTCGCTCGACTTCCACCGCTATAACCACCCGTTCTTCGCTTTCTACATCCACCGAAAATGCCGCACCGCAACTGCTGCGTAGGGCTGGGTTACTTTGTTCTACCGCCTGTTCGATGTCTTGGGGATAATGGTTGCGACCTCGGATAATAATCAAATCCTTGAGCCGTCCGGTGACAAATAATTCGTTGTTTTTCAAAAATCCCAAGTCCCCAGTGCGAAGAAACGGTCCTTCCCCAGTGTCTGCTAGATAGGCATGGAAAGTCTCTTCCGTCTCCTCCGACCGATTCCAATAGCCCTGAGTGACACTCTTGCCCAATACCCAAATTTCTCCCACTCGGTCAGACGGACACAAGGTTAAGGATTCTGGATCGACGATCGCGATTTTATGATCTAACCAAGTTTGACCGCAACCGACAATTTTCTGCACTCCGTCTTCCTTATCGACAGCTTCTACCACTTGGTTTTGCATCAGCGCTGCCTTTTCCACCGGGTAGACAACAGGCGGGGCTGTTTTCAAACCCCCAGAAATCAATAAAGTTGCCTCAGCCATTCCGTAGCAAGGGTAGAATGCCTCTCGGCGGAAGCCACAAGATTCAAAAGTCGCTGTAAACCGCTCCAAGGTTTCTGCACGAATAGGTTCAGATCCACTAAAAGCTACCTCCCAGCTACTTAGGTCAAGATTAGCTCGCTCTGAGGGGGTAATCTTGCTCACACACAAGTCATAAGCAAAATTGGGTGCGCCGCTGGTGGTTGCTTTGTAGCGGGAAATCGCTTCTAGCCAGCGTAAAGGCTTCTGGAGAAAAGTTATTGGCGACATGAGAGTGCAGGGTATACCCAAATAGACGGGCTGTAGCGCGTTCCCAATTAATCCCATGTCGTGGTAAAGGGGTAACCAACTTACAGCGATCGTTTTCTCTGTTTGTTGGAATGCGTTTTCGATGATTCGAGCATTGTGTAGGAGATTGCCATGAGTGACTTTTACCCCTTTAGGTGTACCCGTGGAACCCGATGTGTATTGTAAAAAGGCTAGGGTGTCGCTGTCGATCGCTGGCTGCTGCCACGAATATGATAAATCCCTACTAATATCGTCTGTAGCTAGCCAATGCAGCGCTTGTAGATCTGGCAACTCGGTAAACTGGCGCTTGATCCCGGACAAAACTGTTGTGCTGGTGAGGGCAATCGTTGCCTGTGCATCTGCCACAATCGCTTGCAGGCGAGACAGAGATTGGTTTTGTCGCGGAGGATAAGCGGGAACGGCTATGACTCCTGCGTACAGACACCCGAAAAACGCGGCGATGAAGTCTAAAGAAGGCTGGTAAATCAACAGCGCCCGCTCTCCCCTTGCATCCATACTTTGCAAATAGGATGCGATCGCCCGCGCCTGCATATCCAATTCTTGATAAGTTAAACTAACTTCCTCTGTTTCTCCATCCAATAGAAAGGTAAAAGCTTTTTGGTCAGGCTGATTTAATTCTCTACCGCGTAATATGTCTACAAAAGTTCCAACATTAGCGACATTTAGGAACCTTTTTTTGGCTAACTTCTGATTGCCTACCATTTAGATATCTCCAGCTTTTGTATTAAATAAGTCTAATTGACTTACACGTAAATGAGCCTGACTTTTCTAATGCAAAAAATCAGCTTTCTCAGCTTTCTGTAAATACGCTTTTGCTTCCTGTGTCAGTTCCCCGCTCAATATTTATTTTCAACTTATTTTTGCATTATTATTTTTTTCAGAGTTCATAAGCTGAGTAAATCAGTAAAAAGATATATAAAAAATTTCAGTATTCAGATATATTAAGCGCCTATAAAACCTTTATAGCGTATTGATGCCTTTGTATTCCGTCTGCCGAGAGCCCGTATTGCTCAGCTTTATCAGCAATAACCGAGTGCTGTACTAGGGTTTAGACAGGGTATAGGGTATGGGATGTGGGGTGTATTACATACGGCTCTTAACTGCTGTATGTAAGCTATTTTCTTTAACCATCCCAGTCTTCTAGACTTAAATTTGAGCTTAATTGAGGCTTGTGAATTCTCATGTTTTCAACTCTATTACCATGTCATATTTAGCCTAAAAAAATGTATTTGTCTATAACATTATTTTTATAAAATATGAAACTTTAAATATTAGATGAAAATTGCTATTTTAAGTGCTATGTCTACCTTTATATAGAGAATTAAATAAATTTATACGTGTTTCAATAAAAGTCGAAGAGTTACTAAAAATAAAAATGAGTCAAGTACAATTTTCGGCAAAAAAAGTTGCACAAGAAGCTTCCCAATGGGAGGAACTGAATGATGCCGATTTGATGGCTGTAGTAGGCGGCAGTGGCGGCGTCGTGGACAACGTCACAGGTACGGCGACAGGCATTATCGACGCAAAAAAGTTGGATCAGGCTATTAACGCTCCAGTGGTGGATAATGCAATTAACGGAGGAAACCTGGAGAAGACCGTTGGTAAAGTAATAGAAGCGTTGTAATACACCTGTTGTAGGGGCGGGTTTTGCCATCATCTACTAATTCAAACCAATAACTTATCTGTCAAACCCGCCTCGCATCAGTTCCTATGTATTCCACTTTGATTTGTGAAAATTAAAAGCTGTATAATTCCCGGCTTCTTCAAAAAGTCGGGAATTTTGTTGTTCACCAATGATTTAGGATTGCTATAAATCTGTAAATGTAGTCAAAAAAAGGAAACAGTAAGTCATTGCCTACTAAAAAGCAAAAAGATACTGCTATCTTTGTCTGTCAACTACTTCCGCTATTTTTGCAACCAATGCGTATTGTTCAGATACGATCCTCTCCAAAAATATATCTTCTTAATTGCACCAAAGAGAGGAAAGCTTAGAAATTATCATTTATGAAAACGGAAACTGGGAGTTTAATACTGATGACGAAACCTGATTTTAAACAAATGACCCGTAAGGAATTGAAAAAATATGTCTTGACTGATCAGACTCATGATAAAGCCATCAGAGCCTAAGCATTAACTGCCGCAACCTTAATGTTAAAGTTTATCCTTATCCCTACGATATGTCCTATGAGGAAGTCGAAGCAATTTTTAAATCTAAGTTATAGCTGTCGCCAGGTAGTTGTTGTATTGGTTACTGCTTTTTATTGCTTCATTTTGTTAAACATAACGTTCCTGTGTTTTCTGGGTGTTAACCAGTTATCAATCAATCAGTTATATCATCATAACTTGATTAACAATACTTTTTGTCAATTTCCTCACTTTTCCCACTTTTCCCACTTTTCCCACTTTTCTTACTTTCTCCACTTTGATTAATGGTGATGATGGCTTTACTGCTTTTTTGACTACCAAAAGGTATCGATGAGTTGAACGTTAGGTTTAGCATTATTTGCTTTGATAAAGTATATGTGCCAAAAGCCGTATAATTCCCGACTTCGCCGAAGTCGGGAATCTTGTTGTTCACCAATGATTTAGGATTGCTATATCAGGGTCACTATGGATTATTAGACGCTCCACGATCGCCACCTGCTTTTGTAATACAAATATGGAAGTTCTGTATCGTCTCAAAGCAAATGAACCTTTACTACTAGATGACCCAGAAAAGGTGTGGATCGTTCGGACTGGTAAAATAGCATTATTTACGACAAAAGTCAAGGAAAAAATGCCCGAGGGCGGGGCTTTACCCAATCGCCATTATCTGTTCAGCGTAGGCGCTCTTGAGGCGTTGTTTGGTGCAGCAGTCGATAATGAAAAATCGTTGGGTCTAGTGGCGGTAGCAATCGAGGCAACAGAATTATCTCAAATTTCAATAACTGATTTAGCGGTACAAGTAGCGGCGGGAGAAGCCAGTGCAATAGCCCTATTAGAAGGTTGGGTAAATCATTTAAATGAGATATTCAGGACGGAACCCACAGCAGTAAATTTTGAGCGCTACTTATCATTAAGGGTGCCAGAAAATGCTGCCCAACTGCCAAACATTTTGGCTGATTTACATTTTGAATTCTTCGACTGTTTAAAGAAGCTCCAACAGCAGGAAACAGAGACAGCCTTTCGCCAATTTCAACAACGAGAACAACTCAATCGTCAGGTAGTAGACTCTGCGCTTTCTAAGTTAGCTGCTGTGTTGCAACCGCAGCAAGAAACTGAGTTTTTTCAGCAAGGAACGCCGTTGCTCGTGGCGGCGGGAGCAGTAGGACGAGCAATGGGGATAACGATTAGTCCGCCAGCGCAATCAGACGACCTTAGTCGAGTGAAAGATCCAGTAGAGGCTATTGCTCGCTCCTCGCAGATTCGCACCCGTCGCGTAGTGCTAGAGGATGGCTGGTGGCTTCATGAGTATGGTGCCCTATTGGCTTATAACCAAGAAGAAAACCGTCCGGTGGCTGTATTGCCAGCAGGCAGGCGTTATGTTTTATTTGATCCAGTTGCACAAAGTCGCACAATTGTCAATCAGGCAGTTGCAGCAACGCTAGCACCGCAAGCATACCAGTTTTATCGACCGTTACCCAAAGTTGTCAAAAATGTCATTGCGTTGTTTGAGTTTGGCATCAAGGGTTATCAAAAAGACATTGGGCTAGTGTTAGTAGCTGGAATTGTTGGCTCAGTGCTGGGAATGGTGGTGCCCCAAGCAACAGCGCTTTTGGTAGATAATGCGATTCCAGATAGCGATAAGAGCTTGTTATCGCAAATAGGGCTTTTGCTGTTTGCACTTCTTGTGGGAAAGACAGCGTTTGCCATGTCCCAAGGGATTATTTCGCTGCGGGTGGAAAACGCTGCTTCCGGCGCGTTGCAGCCTGCGATTTGGGACCGACTGCTGAGATTAAGTCCAGCATTTTTTCGCAACTATTCTTCTGGCGACTTGGTAAACCGCACCTTGTCAGTGAACCAGATTCGTCAAAAACTGTCGGGAGGAACGCAACGCACGTTATTGAGCGGACTGTTTGCTCTACTGAACTTGGTGCTGATGTTTGTTTATAGTTGGCAACTCGCTTTAGTAGGGGTGGCTATAGCCCTGCTAACAACTATTGTCACTACTGTTGCTAGCTTACTGGTAATACGTCAGTTGCGACAGCAGCAAGAACTAGATGGCGAGATTCATGGGCTAACGGTACAACTCATTAACGGCGTAGCCAAGCTGCGGGTAGCGCAGGCAGAAGAACGGGCGTTTGCGGCTTGGGCGGAGCAGTACAGCAAGCGTTCCCGGCTCAAGGCTAGTTTCCAACTTATTAGAGACAACGTTTCTGTATTTAACGAGGTACTGTCCTTAGTCACTTCGGCGCTGTTGTTTTGGTTTGCGACTGAGTCTATTGCGATGCAAAAGACAGGCGGGCTGACGGTGGGCACGTTTTTGGCTTTTAATGCTGCATTGGGCATTTTTATTGGGGGGGTGAGCGACCTGAGCAATACTTTGACTGACATTTTGGCAATTGTACCTTTGTGGGAGCGGGCAAAGCCGATTTTGCATGCAGAACCGGAGTATGACCCTACCAAAGCAAACCCCGGTTCCTTGATGGGTCGAGTCGCCTTAGACCATGTTACCTTTCGCTATCATGACGATGGGTTGCCAATTCTCAATGATGTTAGTCTTTATGCAGAACCAGGGGAATTTGTCGCGATAGTGGGACCTTCCGGAAGTGGGAAGTCAACAATATTGAGGTTGTTGTTGGGGTTTGAGGCTCCAGAGTCAGGAACAGTTTACTATGACAGCTTTGACTTGGCACAACTGAATCTTGCTTTAGTACGAAGGCAATTGGGGGTTGTGCTGCAAAATGGTCGAATTGGCACTGGCTCAATTTTTGAGAATATCACCGCTGGAGCATTGGTGTCCCACGAGCAAGCTTTGGAGGCGGCGCGAATGGCAGGTTTCGCTGATGATATTCAGCTTTTTCCAATGGGGATGCACACAGTTATCAGTGAAGGTGGTAGCAATCTTTCCGGGGGACAGCGGCAGCGATTGTTGATTGCGAGGGCGCTTGTCAATAAGCCGAAAATAATCTTAATGGATGAGGCAACTAGTTCTTTGGATAACCGCACGCAGGCGATCGTCACTGAAAGTTTAGATCAGTTGAATGCAACTCGCATAGTGATTGCCCACCGCCTCAGCACGATTCGCAATGCTGACCGAATTTATGTGCTTGAAGCTGGGCGTGTGGTACAGGTGGGTAGTTTCGTGGAACTGGTTAACACCCAGGGGTTATTTGCTCAACTAGTTGCCCGACAAATGGAGTAACTTGTTAGTTAAAATCGCTATAGCAATCCTATTTGATTTATAAAAATCGCCCATGCTGAGATTCCCGACAACTTTTGCGAAGTCGGGAATCTTGTTGTTCACAAATCCTGCACGGACTGCTATATCTTCAAAGGTTGGACTAGATATTAATACGGTTTTTGATTTTTCACTACATAAGTTCATTATCTAAAATTAAGCTGTAAGGCCATGTCAAAGCCTTTAGAAAGCAACCAACCATTGTGACTACTTTTGCTGCCCAAACTATTGGAAAATTTATATATTCGTCGAACTCTCTTAATTTTTCTCTAAATCCAAGCCATTGGATAATGACACCCAACAGATATGAAAATAATGCTATCGATATCTCAAGTGACATATTAATCTCTCTCCCTTAGTCAAAATGGTTCTACCTTATAAATAGTTTTTAGTGTTTGGTGTTGCAGCAGTAGTTTAGACACTCCTTTGACGCTAAATTGGTATAAATTTGACAAATATAGAGTAAGTAAAGCCACAATCAGCAGCGGGGTGCTGCTCACTTTAACAGTTTCCAGTTATCAGTTATCAGTTATCAGTTTCATCGTTGGGGGAAACACCACACCAATTGGACCGTTCGTCGTCAGACGTGCCGTAGGCATAAGCGTTGGTGGCGGGTTTAAATCCCCCACCAAAGCGAGGCGTCACTGCGGCTGGTACTGTTTACTGTTTTAAAGGCTTTCACTTTTAGGTTAATAAAATCATCTGGCGATAGTAGATACAAAGAAATTCAAGTAAATTCAGGTAAAGTTGTCTAGAAAATTCCGAGAAAATTTTGGTAGCTTTTAGTTATCAATAGGGAATACAAGCAAAAATCATGCACTTCTGAAGAAGCACTCTACGACTAACGACGACGACCAACCAATCAACCCAAGATGAAACGCCCAAAATTTGGGATGTAAGTACGGGTCGTTGTGACAAAACTTTGATAATTGACCGACTTTACCAGGAGATGAACATTACTGGTGTTACAGGTTTAACCCAAGCGACTATTGCGACGCTGAAAGCTTTGGGGGCTATAGAAATTTAAGGTGTGGGTGTAGTCCCTAATTCATCGCTATATGCTGCCCCCCGACCCCCTACACAGTACATTAGAAGCAAAACTTAACATAGTCGCTAGTTGATACTATTTTCCATAGGTATCCGCCCTTTGGTAGACTTGAAAACTGAAACAGGTTTCTGGAACGACGCGAAATCAAGCAATTGAGAGGGCATTTGTGGAAAATACACTTGGGTTAGAAATTATTGAGGTAGTTGAGCAAGCCGCGATCGCATCCGCACGCTGGATGGGAAAAGGTGAAAAGAATACGGCTGACCAAGTGGCTGTGGAAGCCATGCGGGAACGAATGAATAAAATTTATATGCGTGGTCGTATCGTTATTGGCGAAGGCGAACGCGATGACGCTCCCATGCTATACATTGGGGAAGAAGTGGGTATTTGCTCGCGTCCAGATGCCAAAGACTTCTGTAACCCAGATGAATTAATCGAAATTGACATCGCCGTTGACCCCTGTGAAGGTACCAACTTGGTAGCATACGGACAACCTGGTTCGATGGCAGTGTTGGCAATTTCACAAAAAGGAGGATTATTTGCTGCTCCTGACTTCTACATGAAGAAGCTAGCAGCACCTCCAGCAGCCAAGGGCAAGGTGGACATCAACAAGTCAGCAACCGAAAACCTCAAGATTCTCTCCGAGTGTTTAGACCGCTCTATTGAAGAACTTGTGGTAGTTGTTATGAAGCGCGAACGCCACAACGAGTTGATTAAAGAAATTCGCGAAGCCGGAGCGAGAGTGCAGCTGATTTCGGATGGTGATGTGGGCGCAGCCGTATCTTGTGGTTTTGCTGGTACGAATATCCATGCCCTCATGGGTATCGGTGCTGCTCCTGAAGGTGTCATTTCCGCAGCTGCTATGCGTGCTTTAGGTGGACACTTCCAAGGACAACTGATCTACGATCCAGAAGTAGTCAAAACAGGTCTGATTGGGGAAAGTAAAGAAGCTAACCTCGATCGCTTGAAGTCTATGAATATCAATGACCCTGATAAGGTCTACGATGCTCATGAACTGGCATCTGGTGAAACTGTTCTGTTCGCAGCTAGCGGTATCACCAGTGGTAACCTGATGCAAGGTGTACGCTTCTTCAACGGCGGAGCAAGAACTCAAAGCCTGGTTATCTCCAACCAGTCAAAAACCGCTCGTTTTGTGGATACCATTCATATGTTTGAAGAGCCTAAGGTTGTGCAGCTGCACTAGAAAGTGAGGAGTCAGGAGTGAGGAGTCAGGAGTGAGAAAAAAGGAGTGAGAAAAAAGGAGTTATGAGTTTTCTTCCTAACTCTTGACTCTCAACTCCTAACTTTATTCCTAACTCCAAAGACGCCAGTAGCCGACGCACTGGCTCCTCTTAACTCCTAACTTTATTCCTAACTCCTAACTTTTTCCAAATACCGATTAGCAATTACCATTTAGCAAATGAATATAGCAGTGGTGGGGTTAAGCCATAAAACAGCCCCAGTAGAAGTCCGGGAAAAGCTGAGTATTCCAGAACCACAAACCGAAGGGGCGATCGCGCACCTGCTTAGCTATCCTCATATTGAAGAAGTCGCAATACTAAGCACTTGTAACCGCCTGGAAATTTACGTTGTTGCCCAAGAAACCGAACAGGGTATCCGAGAAGTAACTCAATTTCTGTCAGAACACAGTAAGTTACCAGTGACATTTCTCCGGCAAGACTTGTTTGTTTTGCTACATCAAGATGCTGTGATGCATTTGATGCGTGTTGCTGCAGGTTTAGATAGCCTGGTACTTGGAGAAGGTCAAATTCTGGCTCAGGTGAAGAATACTCACAAACTGGGACAGCAATACAACGGTATAAAAACAGTTTTGAATCGATTATTTAAACAAGCCATTACAGCAGGTAAGCGGGTGCGAACTGAAACCAGCATTGGCACTGGTGCAGTCTCCATCAGTTCTGCTGCTGTGGAGTTGGCGCACATGAAATTGGAAAATTTAGCGGCTTGTCGGGTGGCAATTCTGGGCGCTGGCAAAATGTCGCGGTTGCTAGTACAACACCTACTTTCTAAAGGCGCTGACCAAATCTGTATCTTAAATCGTTCTCTAGCGCGGGCGGAGGAATTGGTCAAGCAGTTCCCGGAACCATCGATCAAGACTTGCTTGCTCTCGGAAATGATTTCAGTAATTACCGAATGTGATTTGGTATTTACAAGTACGTCAGCGACAGAGCCAATTCTGGATCGCGCCAAATTGGAGATGGTTTTGGAACCCAGCCGACGTTTGACGTTAATTGATATTTCCGTACCGCGCAACGTCCATGCTGATGTCAACGCACTAGCAAACGTGCAGGCGTTTAATGTGGATGACTTAAAAGCGGTGGTGGCGCAAAACCAAGAAAGTCGCCGCAAAATAGCCCAGGAAGCAGAAGCACTTTTAGAACAGGAGGTGGAAGCTTTCGATGTTTGGTGGCGATCGCTTGAAACGGTCACCACAATCAGCTGTTTGCGGAATAAAATCGAAACCATCCGCGAACAAGAACTCGAAAAAGCTTTGTCGAGATTAGGTTCAGAATTTGCCGAAAAACATCAAGAAGTTATCGAAGCCTTGACACGAGGTATTGTTAACAAAATTTTACATGACCCCATGGTACAGTTGCGAGCTCAGCAAGATGTTGAGGCAAGACGCCACTGTATGCAGACTCTACAAAAGTTGTTTAACCTCGATGTCGAAGAGCAGTTTAGCTGAATATTGTAGGTTATGAGGTCATTAAGCTATGAACTCAGGCAAATTTAAACAGACATGGTTTGTCCTACTTCCTTTGCTTCCTTTGTTAATGGGGCAGGCTGGATTAACTCAAAAGCAACAACAAAAGTTGACATCGCCAAAGGTTCCCGACAACTTGCAAGTGCCGGCGGGACAGACGCTTCTGCAAAAGCTGAATGCTAAGGGGGTGCAAATTTATCAGTGCGACGCCAAAGCAGACAATCCCAACCAATTCGAGTGGACTTTAAAAGCACCAGAGGCTGACCTATTCGACAACAAAGGGCAGACTATTGGTAAGCACTACGCTGGTCCGACTTGGGAAGGAAATGATGGCAGCAAGGTTGTAGGTGCGCTCAAGTCCCGTGCTAACTCACCCAAACAAAACGCCATACCCTGGTTGCTGCTGGAAGCAACATCAAACGAGGGCAATGGTATCTTCAGCAATGTAAAATACATTCAAAGGGTGGACACCGTGGCTGGCAAAGCCCCTGCCAAAGGATGCGACAAAGCCCAAGCAGGTGCTCAAGTATCAGTCAATTACAGTTCTGACTACTACTTCTATGGTGTGTCGCCATAACTGAAGACACCTAAAATACGCGGGAGCGTGGTAGCCCCGAAATACAAGTTTCAAGAAATTAAATGAATTGAAACTTGTATGTTATTTATATCGGGGTGAAGAATGTGAACGCGGGCAAATTTATTTGCCGTGCAGTAAAACTTTGGAACTTCTTGAGAAAATATGCAATCATATTAATTAAGTGGTGATGAGATACATAGACTCCATTGGAGCTAGCAAGGAAATGCTTAAGCCACATTGTATTTGTCCAACGTTCACGGTTGAAAGTACTGGAACATTGTTGTTTGGACAAGAAATCAGGAAAGTTTTCATATGCTGAGGGGCGGAGCCGCTCCCGTGGTCGGTATGAAAGCGTTGACCTAAACTGCGAGATTAGTAGGCTAGTCCGAAAACCCGTGTCCCTGGTAGAGCGGCAGAGCGGTTCGACCCATAGCTAGAAAACGTTGACCAGATAGTCATCCTATGCAAATAGGTTCGGACGAAAAGTTGGCGCCAACTTCTAGCCAGAATCCCCGTACATTTATGTCGGGGAGATGGCTCAATGGTCGAATTTCCAAAAAATCTGAAATTGATAAGACAAGCGTATTTATGGGTGATTCTGGTGTTGGGTATGTGGCTATTTTTTGATTTAGCCTCACACCTAGCAGCAGAAGTCTTATGGTTTGGTGAAGTTGGATATTTACGAGAATTTTTGTTGCGCTTGTTAACGCAACTAGGGGTGTGGTCAGTTGTCTTCTTTACCTCGGTAGGTTTTTTACTCAGCAATTTTATTGTCGCCTCTAGACTGAAGTACCCCCAGAAAGGACAAGACAATTCAAAATTAAAAATTCAAAATTCAAAAATTCAAAATTCAAAAATTCCGAGTCCTCACCTCTCCACTCAGGACTCAGGAATAAGATTGGGCTTGGTTTTGCCAGTGGTGTTAGGGCTGAGTGCTGTCGTGGGGTTGATACTCATTTATTACAGTCAGCAAGCTTTAGATTTTTGGCATCCAGATATTAAATTGCCCAGCACTACGTTGCCATTGTCACCTTGGTTAAAGCAGGTGTCGCAGCAATTGCACTTGCAGGAGATTGGTATCCCAATTGTGCAGTTGGGTTTGCTGCTGGGGTTGACTATTGCAATTTTAATTAATTATGAGTTTTGCTTAAGAGCGATCGCCCTCCTCGTCTGTTTGCTGCTGGGTTTCCTGTTATCGGCACATTGGGATCAAGTTTTACAGTATTTTCATGCCACAAGTTTTAACCGCACCGAACCTTTATTTAACCGAGATATTAGCTTTTATGTCTTCTCCCTACCGATTCGGGAATTATTGGCATTTTGGCTAGTAGGGCTGTTTCTGTTTGGCGTCGCTGCAGTAGCGTTAATTTACTTGCTTTCGGCAAATAGTCTGAGTGAGGGAAGCTTTGCAGGGTTTTCTGTACCGCAGCGAGTCCACTTAAACGCCTTAAGTGGCTTATTCATGTTGAGTATTGCCCTGCATTATTGGAATGCACGCTACAGACTTTTGTATTCCACCCGTGGCGTCATCTATGGTGCTAGCTACACCGATATTAAGGTGCTATTGCCGATATATACCGGGTTAAGTCTTTTGGCAGTGGCGATCGCCGTTTACTTGCTACTGCGAATTATTGTTTTGTCAAGAGCAAGGAAAACAAGTTTTAAACCAATTCCCTATCCACCCCAAATAATTTACGCATTAGGACTATACATATTAGTAGCGGCGATTTCTGGCGAAATTTTACCTTCAGTCGTACAACGCTTGGTTGTGCAGCCAAATGAACTGAGCCGCGAACGCCCTTACATTGAGCGCACTATCGCCCTCACCCGAGAAGCTTTTCATTTAAACCAGATAGAAGCGAGAACTTTTGACCCGCGAGGTCAACTAACGGCGGCTGATTTGCAAGAAAATGACTTAACGATTCGCAATATCCGGTTGTGGGATACACGCCCTTTGTTAGAAAGCAACCGCCAGTTGCAACAAATCCGACCTTACTATAAGTTTCCCGACGCTGACATTGACCGCTACACCCTAAAACAAGAAAACAGAACTGAAAAGCAACAAACAATCATAGCAGCCCGGGAATTAGACTATAGCGGCGTTCCCGCGCAAGCACAGACGTGGATCAACAAACATCTTATCTATACTCACGGCTACGGCTTTACACTCAGCCCTGTGAATGTTGTTGCTCCAGGTGGATTACCTTATTACTACGTCCAAGATATTGGAGTTGATGATACTGGTAACGAGGGTTCATTGCAGATATCAAATCAATCAGTTCGCTCAAGTATTCCCATTGGTCAACCGCGCATTTACTACGGGGAAATGACCAACACTTATGTAATGACGGGGACAAAAACCCAAGAATTGGATTATCCCAGCGCCAATGATAATGCCTATAACGTCTACGATGGACGCGGTGGAATTTCGATTAGTTCTGTGTGGCGGCGTTTAGTATTTGCCCAATATCTTAAAGATTGGCAGATGCTGCTGACGCGCAATTTCACGCCACAAACCAAGTTGCTGTTTCGTCGCAATATTAAAGAACGAGTGGAGGCGATCGCTCCTTTTTTACACTACGATACTGACCCCTATCTCGTTGCTGCAGATGGGGGAGGAACAGATATCAAAGGTGAAAAGACTTATCTGTATTGGGTGATTGACGCTTACACCAGAAGCGATCGCTACCCGTATTCTGACCCAGGCAAACATGAATTTAACTATATTCGTAATTCTGTAAAAGTTGTCATCGATGCCTACAATGGCACTGTCAATTTCTACGTTGCTGATCCAACAGATCCAATTATTCATACTTTCGGGGCTATCTTCCCCAACTTACTAAAACCGTTAGACGAAATGCCAGCTGCTCTTCGCAGCCATATCCGGTATCCCCAAGACTTTTTCAGCATCCAATCCGAGCGATTGCTAACATATCATATGACAGATCCACAGGTTTTCTACAACCGGGAAGACTTGTGGCAAATCCCCAACGAAATTTACGGTAGCAAACAGCAGCAGGTAGAGCCTTACTACTTGATAATGAGACTACCTCAAGCACAATCAGAAGAGTTCATCTTACTACTGCCGTTCAAGCCTGTACAACGCGCAAATTTAATTGCTTGGTTAGCAGCGCGTTCCGATGGGGAAGAATACGGCAAATTGTTGCTCTATGAGTTTCCTAAGCAGCAATTGGTTTATGGAACCGAACAAATTGAAGCTTTGATTAACCAAGATCCACTGATTTCGCAGCAAATTTCTCTGTGGAACCGCCAAGGTTCAAAAGCAATTCAAGGAAATTTGTTAGTGATTCCGATTGAGCGATCGCTGCTGTATGTCGAACCCCTTTATATAGAAGCTGAACAAAATAGCTTGCCAACATTTGTTAGGGTAATTGTTGCCTACAATAACCGGATTGTCATGGCAGAAACTTTGGAACAAGCACTTGCTGCCATCTTCCAACAAAAAAGACCTACAACACCCGCAATTGTGCGTCCGGTGGAGGAACCAACCTCTCCATGAGTTGTTCTCAGTCCTGATACCGAATTGCGTTCATGACTTACACCTCACCCCAATAAAGCTGCGCTTTATTTCCCCTCTCCTTAACAAGGAGAGGGGTTAGGGGTGAGGTTTTGAGTTGCGTTCATAATTTACACCTCACCCCAATAAAGCTGCGCTTTATTTCCCCTCTCCTTGTTAAGGAGAGGGGTTAGGGGTGAGGTTTTGATCTGCAACTTAGTATGAGCAATGCTGCTCACTTTTGCTACTTAGTACTCAGTACTGTCTTTGAACTTAGTATTAAAACTTGTTAGTATTACTAAGTACGGTAGCGGACAGACAAACGAGAGCGCAAAGCAATAGACTAGAGCTTTGTGGCAAATGCAAGAATTGTACATGATTATTTAATAATAATAAAACTTGCTACTTGCTCTCTAGTAAAACAAGTTGAGAAGATTGCTACCAAAATAGATGGATAATTTGGACGACTCTATCAAGACAACATTGTTAGAAAACTTCGAGCCTGGTTACCAAAAAAGCGACCCAGGCTCGATTTTAAACGAGGTTTTATTATTATTAAATAACACAGAGTCTATATGCAAAAGCAATCAAGTTGTTCAGGGACTTGAGCAACTCCCAGAAAATACCAATTGTGATGCAGATAATCTTGTTACAGATTCAATTGACCTTGACTCTGGTGAAAGACCGGAAATTGAGGATACAGTAGAGCTTTTGTGCGAGCAAATAGAAACTTTCAAGCAACTATTGGAGTACAAACAGTTAGAGATCGAAGAGATAAAGCAAGAGTTGCGTTATACAAATGAGGACTTGTGTGCTGCACTTAATTCACCGTGGGTAACCCTTGATCAGGCTAAACAATTAGTTAAACAAATTTTGGTAAGTAAAAAGCCTGTCAATGAAACTTTAGCGGAACTCCTGAGCGCTATCTATAATTCACCTGTCAAACCTTTAGAGTTAAAGCAGATACACAACTCATATTCTATTAAACCTTCGTCAACTGAGCCAAACAATTACACATCCACTAATTTTGACGCGTTAAAAACTAAGTTTACGGAGGTGACAAAGCAAGCTACTGAAATTAGGGCGAAATCTAGGATGCTTAGAGAGTATGCTCAGGGAATTCAGGCTCAGTTTAGAGAAGTTAAAGCTCAATTTAATGAAGTGGGAATTAAGTTTATTGGTTCTCAAGCTTCATTCATCAGCCGTCAGGCAAAGTTCAACCAGACTAAATCTGAAAGCCATTCATCTGGCGGACGAACGTCCGCCAGATGAATGGCTCGATTCTGGCGATAGTTCTTGTCAGGCTACTTTTTCTGTCATAACCAGGCTGACTAATTGGTTGGCGATCGCATCTAGAGGAAGAACGAAATCGACTGTCCCAGTGTTAATAGCAGATTGGGGCATACTGAAACACTCGCAACTCGCCTCATCTTGAGCGATAACTATACCGCCAGACTTTTTGATGGCTACCACCCCCAAACCGCCATCACCGTCTCCACCAGTAAGGACGACCGCGATCGCTCGACTTTTAAAACTTTCCGCCACTGACGTAAACAGTTTATCACCTGCGGGGCGGACAAAGTTCACTTTTGGTGCATCTGAAAGCGACAGGGTACCGTTTGGATCAACCAGCAGGTGCTTGTTAGGAACAGCCATGTAGATTGTCCCTGGACGCAACAAATCTCCTTCTTCTGCCTGCTTCACTTGCAAAGCCGTGCGGCGGCTGAGGATTTCCGCCATGTAGCTGGGGTACTGGGGAGACAAATGCTGTACCACAATAATCGCTGCCGGAAAGTCACCTGGCAATGCCGAAACAATGTGGCTAATCGCTTTCAGTCCACCTTTTGAAGCGGCGATCGCTACTACCTTGTAGGCAACATTGGGCAAGTCCGAGATAACTCTGTGTTTTTGTTGCGAAATCACGTTTTTCTTTCTCACCTGATGATGTTGTTGCCTACTTGAGTATGTGAGCTGAAGTAGAACGCTTATGTACGCAAGCGTACTTAACCCTATTATATTGTAAAAAATTTCTGTACGTTTGGGTACATAAATTCTTTACAACAGAGTTCATCTTTCGCCAGAAGGCTTTGAGCAATGCCGTGAGTTATCTGATAGATACAACTAGCTCAAAAAGGCTTCCTATGTCCGCGTCCCAAGACCAACCTAAACCACTAAAAAATCGGCTGCTGGCTGCCCTGCCAACAGAGGAACAGGAACGCCTCGAGCCTTACCTAAAACTAGTACCCCTAGAATACAGGCAAATCCTCTATACACCCAACGAACCCATCGACTACATCTATTTCCCCAACTATGGCGTCGTTTCTCTGCTCAATCTTATGGAAAATGGCGATGCAGTGGAAGTGGGTACGGTGGGCAATGAAGGAATGGTTGGTCTGCCCGTATTCCTGGGAGCCAATACAATTCCTGGTGAGGCTTTTTCGCAAATCCCTGGCGAAGCCCTAAGAATGAGAGCAGATGTATTCCAACGCGAAATCACTCCAGGTAGCCCCCTTCACACACTGCTGCTCCGCTACACGCAAGCACTGTTTAACCAAATCGCTCAATCTTCTGCTTGCAACCGCCTGCACTCGATTGAAGAGCGGTTTTGCCGCTGGATGCTGATGACCCAAGACCGAGTGGGGTCAAACCAGTTTCCCCTCACTCAAGAGTTCTTAGCGCAAATGCTGGGGGTGCGTCGTGCTAGCGTGAGTGTGGTTGCCGCTATTATTCAGAAGGCAGGGCTAATCACCTACAAGCGCGGCAAAATGACAATTCTTGATAGAGAAGGTCTCCAAGATGCCACCTGTGAGTGTTATGCAATCATCAAACAGGAGTTCAATCGCTTATTGGGAGGCGATTCAATATATTAATGCTAATGATTTCCCAGTGGATTCTTAAGAAGTCATTTGTTGGTCATTCGCATTGAGCAATGTCTTGTGACAAGCTGTGCGCTCCTATAGTTAGAATCGCTATATTTCTAAGTAGAACAAAGTCAAAGTAGGGGCACGGCAATGCATACAATTGAGAACCGCTATAAGTTTCAAATTTGAAAATGATATTCAAAGTAAGAGGTTTATTCAACAGCATCCTCAATTTTGAATACATGAAGGAAAAAATTTGGAATTTTTAATTGTGTATTTTGAAATTCTTATAACAAGGGTCGTTTTCTAGCTTGATAATCCAATAAAGCTCCGTGAGTCACTACAGTCCGTCCATTCCTTCTCCTAGTAGGAATTTGTCCTTTCTGCAAAGCCGTATACAGAGTTGACTGTTCTACTTGTAGGTATTTTGCTGCTTGTACAAGTGAAATGCCACGATTAAGCATACTCTTCTCTTCCTTGCCTATTTGGCGAGTCTTGAAACATGGCGAAATGTAAAGAACTACTTAAGAAATCTAAAGCTTCTTAGTAATTCGTAACAGAATTAACATAAATTCAAAAATCCCCAATACCAGGCTCGTGCTGCATCGAAGCAGAACAGCACGGCAATTTCATGCACATCTAATTAGATCGATATCTAAGAACATCATAACAAAAGATGAACAATGAGGAGTTTAAAATTCTGCTGCGTTTTTTTAAAGCGTTGGCGGATGAAAGCCGACTCAAAATTGTGGGTATCCTGGCAAATCAGGAGTGTAGCGTCGAGGAGTTGGCAGCGTTACTACAACTTAAGGAGCCAACTGTATCGCATCATTTAGCAAAACTCAAAGAACTGAATTTGGTAACTATGCGCCCAGAGGGCAATGCTCATTTGTACCAGTTGGATAGCGAAGCGTTGCAAAGCATGAGCAAAGAGATTTTCACGCCTGAGAAAATAGCCTCTTTGATTGAGGATGTAGATACTGAAGCCTGGGAGAGCAAGATTCTCAAAACTTACATTGAGGGCGATCGCCTTAAAGAAATTCCCGCCAGCCGCAAAAAGCGCTTAGTGATTCTCAAATGGTTGGTAAGCAAATTTGACGTGGAGGTGAAGTACTCGGAACGCACAGTCAATGAAATTCTCAAGTGCTACCATCCTGACTACGCCACTTTACGCCGAGAGTTAATCAGCTACCAGTTGATACGAAGGGAAAATGGGGTGTATTCGCGTGTTGTACAGCAATAAAAAGTAGTAAATACTACTAGCCTGACAACAAGTCAAGGCAATTGGGTGTTATCACCCAGCCTTCAAAAATCCTCTACTTAAGAAGTTTTTATACATAAAAACAGTATTTTGTTGGTGAGCAAAGAGAAAATATACAAAAATTTTAAGTATTTTTGATATTCTTCATCAAAAGTATACAAACAAGTCTTCAACTCATTTACTAACTTTGGATGAGAAAGTTAGTATAATTTACATCATTGTGTTACCTTGACTTGGGATTTTTAAATTGTTTAGGGTGCAGATACAGTGTTTAATTAAGGGTGCAGGTCTTTGATTACTGAAGTTGTCTTCACGCTGGATACCACTAGGTTTTCATTATGTTCAAAAAAATCTTACTGCCTACCGTAGTGATATCAGGTACACTCTTTGCTTCCTTCATGTTGCTTTTAGCCCTGCAAGGGTCTAAGCCTGTGAAGATCCAAACAGAGAGCCAAGAAATTTTCTATGGTGAACTCAAAGATATTGTTTCTCCCGGAGTGGGAGCCGTGTTCAGTCTAGGACTAGGACTTGCGGGTGCAATCCTGTGGGGATTGCAAAAGTCTTTAGATCAATCTTCTAACTTAGAAAAGCAATTATCCAATCTCCAACAGGTGATAGCGGAAAAAGACTCTCAAATTCAAGCGCTTAAGCTTTCACCATCCAATCCAACGCTGTCTCAGCTGAAATGGTTTTTGGAGGAAAATGAGACCAAAGCTCAAGCAACCACAGCTGCTGTAAATACAGTTGCTCGCACAGAGGTAGCACCAGTTGTTTCTACACCTGTTTCTACAAAAACTACAGAAACCACAATTTCTCAAGCCGTTACCAAACCACTGGTAATTACTAACACAGAATATGAGTCTCAACCGATAACAGTGAATCAATTATCTGTGCAAACAGCGACTTCTACATTCCCCTCTGCTCAATCTGCTTTAGGATTAACTCAAAGGTATGCTAAACAGGCTGATGCTTGAACAATGACTTTAAGGTAAGTAGGTCGGTGTAAATAATTAAAGGTATGTAGTAAGCGCTTTAGCGCTAAAGCGCCTACTACCAGCTAGTTTCCAAGCTTTACCGAAGAAAGGCATGAGGCATACTGCGGGGTGCAGAAGGAAAAATTGTATTTATTTATACAAATAAAAGACCACTGTACTCTGCCATACGGTAAGACAGCCCCTGCTTTTTTGTAGGTCGAAAAATAATAGAGTGCAAACTTTATCAAATCCCTCTCCTTAAGGAGACGCTTCGCACATGAAGGAGCCTGCGCTTTGCGCTTACGCATTTATGCTTCGGGTCACATAGCTAGCTGCCTTCAGACGAAGGAAATAGCTGCCTTCTGCCTTCTGCCTTCTGCCTTCTTCATGTGCAATTTTTACCGAGATCAATTTGTAACTTCTACGCTGATTTCCCCAGATAAGCTTCCAAAACTTTGGAATTGCGCTGAATTTCTTCTGGTGTGCCGTCGGCAAGATTTCGTCCTTCGGCTAGCACCCAAACCTGATTGCACAATGACATTATGACATCCATATTATGCTCAATGATCAGAAATGTCATGCCATTCTTGTTCCAAGCGATAATGCGATCGCATATCTCATCAATCAGTCTGGGATTCACCCCAGCGGCTGGTTCATCCAACAAAATTAACTTGGGTTCAGTCATCAACGCCCTTCCCAACTCCAGCAGCTTGCGCTGTCCACCAGATAGCCCTCCAGCGTAATCATATGCTTTTTGTGCCAATCCCACCGATTCCAACAGGAACAGCGCCCGTTCTTTGAGTGCTTTTTGTTCCTGGGCAATTTTGTGTTGTTGGAATTGTACTTGCCAAAAGTTCTCGCCTGTTTGTTTTTGCGCTGCTAGCAACATATTTTCCAGCACCGACAAGCGTGATAGAGTTCGGGCAACCTGAAAGGTACGAACCATTCCCATTTGGGCGATTTGGTATGGCTGCAAGTTCTGTATCGGTTCGCCGTCGAATGTCACCCGTCCTTTGTCTGGGCGGATGAAGTGTGAGAGTAAGTTAAATAATGTCGTTTTCCCTGCACCGTTAGGACCAATCAAGCCAGTGATACTACCACTTGGCACTTGAATTTCGGCGTTATCAACTGCCTTAATCCCACCAAAGTTTTTGCAAAGCCCAGTTGCAGACAACAGCGGAAATTGGGATGACTCGTTATTTGCCAAGGGTGAGTTCCTCCTTTTTCCCTAAAATACCTTGAGGACGCCAAATCATGAGTACCATCAAGATAAGACCTATGATCATGATCCGCAATGCACTTAAACGGTCTGAATCTAGAGGGATAATTTTATCTAAGTTGCGCGTCCCTTCATAGTATATAAAGTAAATGATCGCGCCCAAGACTGTGCCAAGATTATTGCCAGAACCACCTAAAATGACGATAATCCAAGCGTTAAAAGTTTCCTGTGGCTCAAAATTATTTGGATAAATTGCGGAAAGTTGCCATGCAATGAAAGCACCTGCAATACCTGCAATAGCGCCTCCTAGCATCAGCGATTGGAGTTTATACCAAAAGACGTTTTTTCCTAATGCCTTGGGAATCTCTTCATCTTCGCGGATCGCTTTGAGGATTCGACCCCAAGGCGATCGCACTAAGATTTCCAGCCGCCAGAACACAAAAGCTAATACTATCAGTGACATCAGCATCAAACCTGCTGTTGGGTTGTAGTTATATAAGGCGATCGCACCAGATATATAAACAGCCACTGTTAACACTGCCAAGAAAACTCCTACGACTAGGCGTGATATGAATTCTTGCTTGCCACTTACTTTCTTGTGTAAATTAGCAACATTTGATACTTCATTAACGCGAATCCATCGCCACAACGAGAAGAAAGTGATACCAGCAAGTAGGGTCAACACCCCAATCAGCAAAAGTTTGATGAATATATTGGGTACAAGAGTTGCTAAAGGTATAGGGTAACTTTGTACACCAAATGCTCCAGACCTCCACTCATTACCCACAGGTAAATCCTGGTTATTCACCACAAGACGAATCAATTCGCCAACGCCAATGGTCACAATTGCCAGGTAATCTTCTCGTAAACGCAAAGTCGAGAAACCAATTGCCAATCCCAATAATGCTGCAACAACTGCGCCAATGATTGCTGACAGCAACAAAGGAACACCTTTTAAGGTTAACAACACAGTGGTGTACGCGCCCAAGGTCATAAAGGCAACATGACCAAAGTTAATCAAGCCCGTAAAACCCCACTGCAAATTCAGTCCCAGACCGAACAAAGCAAAAATTGAGGTAGAAATCGTTAAGAAAATGAGATATTCAACCATAAGAAATCATCAGTCATTAGTTATAAGTTATAAGTTATAAGTTATTGCCTTTGTCCTATCGTCCCATTGTAAAATTCTTGCGTGTCAGCCTCATTCGCCCTAAACCTAAGGAGTTAGAACTCAGGAGTCAGCAATGCTTATCCCGTCTGTCTAATACCGTTTCACTTTAAGGTTGATACAAAATTTGCCGTAGGGACACGAAGCTTTGCTGTGCCCTTACAGTGTGGTTCAAATACGTGAAAACTGCTGTGAGCGTAAGCGAGGGTCATACCTATGCCAGATGTTTAAGGTGAATAATTCAGCCAACACTTAAAACTGTATAAGGTAGACAGGGGAATGCCGCTCCTTGGCTTAAACTTGTTTTTGAAAATCACTTTACTTGAGATTTCCCTATGGACGCTACGGCACTTTGGCAACGGTACCAGGAATGGTTATATTTCCATGAAGGATTAGGACTGTACCTCGATGTAAGCAGGATGCGGTTTGATGATGCCTTCGTTGAGAAGTTGCAGCCGAAGTTTGAAAAAGCTTTCGCGGATATGGCGGAACTTGAGAAGGGGGCGATCGCCAACCCAGATGAAAACCGCATGGTTGGACACTACTGGCTGCGAAATCCTGATTTAGCCCCTACGCCAGAACTCACACAAGAAATCGTAGAAACCATAGAGCAAATCGAAGTATTTGCCGAAAAAATCCACACAGGTGGGATTCACTCTCCAAAAGCTAACCGCTTCACTGATATTATCTCGATTGGCATTGGTGGTTCTGCCCTGGGTCCGGAATTTGTTGCTGATGCTTTAGCCCCAGATTTTCCACCTCTAGCGATTCATTTTATTGACAATAGCGACCCTGCAGGAATTGACCGCATTTTGACTCATCTGAGAAATCGCCTTGCTAGCACTTTAGTATTGGTCATCTCCAAGTCTGGGGGAACGCCCGAACCGCGCAACGGCATGCTCGAAGTCAAAAAAGCTTACTCAGGACAGAATTTGGACTTTGCGAATTATGCGATCGCTATTACCATGCCAGGTAGTAAGCTCGACGAACAAGCAAAATCCGAAGGATGGCTCGCAAGATTTCCTATGTTCGACTGGGTGGGAGGACGCACCTCAGAGTTGTCTGCTGTGGGGCTATTACCAGCGGCATTGCAAGGCATCGATATTCTTCCTATGCTACAGGGTGCAAAAGAGATGGATGACGCGACCCGCGTCCCTGACATCAAACAGAACCCAGCCGCATTGTTAGCTTTGTCCTGGTACTATGCAGGCAATGGACAGGGCGAAAAAGACATGGTTGTCCTACCTTACAAAGACAGCTTACTGTTATTCAGTCGCTATTTGCAACAGCTGGTGATGGAATCCTTGGGTAAAGAGAAAGACTTAGAAGGGAACATCGTTCACCAAGGTATCGCCGTTTATGGTAACAAAGGTTCAACCGACCAACACGCTTACGTTCAGCAGTTGCGCGAGGGTGTGGCGAATTTCTTTGTTACCTTTATTGAAGTTTTGGAAGACCGAAAGGGTCCATCTACAGAAATTGACCCCGGAACAACAGCAGGCGATTATCTCTCTGGTTTTCTCCAAGGAACCCGACAAGCGCTTTATGAAAACCACCGCGACTCGATTACTGTCACCATTCCCGAAGTCAATCCCCGGACAGTGGGAGCGTTAATTGCTTTATATGAGCGAGCTGTAGGTTTTTATGGCAGCTTAGTGAACGTCAACGCCTATCATCAACCAGGCGTAGAAGCTGGTAAAAAAGCAGCCGCTGCCATTCTTGACTTACAAAAACGAGTCTTGGAAGTTTTGCAAACAGAAAAAACCGCCCTTTCTCTGGAACAGGTTGCTCAAAAAGCAGCTGCAACAAACCAAATTGAGCAAATTTACAAGATATTGCGTCATTTACACGCAAATCAGCGGGGAGTTGTGTTGGAAGGTAATTTGGCAGAACCCAGCAGTTTGAAGGTTTCTATCAGCGGATAAATTTAACAGTTCCCCTACCATACTTTGGTCATCTTTTGTTGCCAAAGTAACAATTTTTTTTGATTGAGCATCTAAGATTGAAGACAAAGCTTCAATTTTTACGATGCTCTTTTACAACACTAATATGAGTAAATACAGGGGAATTGAAATCCGTAGGCTGGAATCTAGCAAGGGAGGGATGGTTGAATTCTTTACCGCCCAAGCCAGTGATGAAACAATGCTGGTACAGGTTCCGCCCAATACAATAGATGATTTATTTGTTCACAAAACGCACACAGACCAACTACTAGTCGTTAAGGGACGGTTTGTCATCGTCACTTTGCTTAATAAGCAATATCAGTATATTCCTTTAAGTGAAGACCATCCTGAGTTAGTGATAATTCCGCCAGGAGTTTTGCACGGGGCGATTAATTTAAGTTCAGAACCCTGTGTTTTGGTGAATGCAGTGTTGCGTCACAAAGCACCTCAAGCGCGGGATTATGTTCCCCATAAGCGACCATTTCCTTATGACTTAGAAGCAGCAGCAGCGGCGTTAAAGAATTTGGAACTGACAAATCAAATCAAGAATTATGGGGCGGCTGCAGTCTAAATTGTTTAGGTTAAGTTGCGTCAGGGGTGGGTGAGTCGCCCACCCTAATTTTTTTGTGTCTGTTTAAGAAGAATGCAGAACACAGAACCGCAGCTAGGAATATCCCCACGGATGGAATCCGGGGGATTTAAGAATGGAAAAATTTTCTTTTTTTTCCACGAATAAATTCGGGGGCTTCAGACCAATACTCAGAAACCAGAACTCTTGATTCATAACGAGAAAACGCGTTCAATATTCTGACGAATGATTCTGACGGATGATTCTTTCTTGGTAAATTTCACCTTGTTGTACGCATCTGCTAAAGACATTTGAAACGGTCAAGATTCCTGATTTTGTCGAAGTTGTCGGGAATCTGACGCGAGCGATTTTCCCAAATGAAATAGAATTTTTATATTTTAAAACGAACAGATAAGACGTCATTTATAAAGTAAAAATAACATTTTTGTAGGGTGTGTTAGGCACACCTTTCGATATGGTTTGTAACAAAAAAATGACGGAAACGTAAGAGCGCACCGCCATATACAGCGGTTTGCAAGTTAATGAGGTACACCTTTTTAACTCAAGAGCCAGATATAGAGCGAATTTTACTTCTGACTTCTGACTCCTGACTCCTGAATTCTGCTGTAATAACCATACTTTCTAATGAGAAATCTTGCTTAATCACCCGCTGGTTTTTACTATGGTGCGATCGCCTTAAACACCAGACAAAAAACAAGCGATACCTTCGGTAAGCTCCGCTAACGCACCTACCTATCTCTTGTGGGGTGGGCATCTTGCCCGCCCTATAGCAGGGCGATCGCCTTTTTACCCATAACCTACTAAAATGAGTCATCGCCACAACAGCGCATCAACTCTCATATGGCAAAATCCGCTGACATCAGCACCAAAAAATTAATCAGCCTCGCACCGGAAAACTGGGTAAAATGGGTAACACAAATTCCCAATATTGTAGCTGGAGAAGTTCTCAACTCAGAATTTCAGTGGATTAGCCGCGAGAGTGATGTGTTAATCCGCGCCGAAAGTCCTCAGTATGGACAATTTCTCGTACTCAACGAGTTACAATTGCGCTACAAACCTGAAATGCCCAAACGGATACGGGCATACGCAGCACTGGCAGAAGAAAAGTACAATTTACCCACCTATCCAGTACTCATTAACATCCTCAGAGAAAGTGATGCCGATATTCCCACACGCTACGAGTCGGAGTTTGCAGGTTTGCAAGCACGTCAAGACTACCGCGTAATAAATCTTTGGGAAGTCGATGTTGAGATAGCTTTTCAACAACCCGTGCCATCTTTGCTTCCCTTTGTACCAATCCTAAAGGGTGGCGCGGAAGAAACCACAATACAACAAGCTTTGCAAATTCTTCGCGCAGACGAGCAATTAAATCAGTTAGAAACCGTCTTAGCGTTTTTTGCTAGCTTCGTATTAGACAGTGCATTAGTTCAGCAAATCATGAGGTGGGATATGGCAGTGTTAAACGAATCTCCCTGGTATCAGCAAATTTTGAGAGAAGGAGAAGCACGAGGCGAGGCACGAGGAATGCGGCGAGGAATACTATCAGGCATTGAACTAGGTTTGGAGCTAAAATTCGGCAATGAGGGATTAAAACTAATGCCAGAAATCTCGCAGATTTCTGATTTAGAACGATTAACCGCAATTCAGCAAGCAATTAAAACTGTGAATACGATAGAAGAGTTGCACCAAATCATCTGAATTATGGCAACTTGCTTAACATTGGCAAATTACCAGATAGGATATGTCAGTATTGGAAAAATCTTTCTTTTATCAGCAAATTTTGAGAGAAGGAGAAGCACGAGGCGAGGAACGAGGACGGCGAGAGACAGTCTTAAGACGCCATTATCATAGACAAACCTAGTCACTCATTGACAGT